>JAUSKE010000134.1 GCA_030649435.1 Deltaproteobacteria bacterium | reverse complement strand
TCAAAAGTTGATGTGGGGAAGAGGACTGAGGCCAATTCCTTGACCCGTTGTCTGAAGATATTTTTTTGCAGGCGATTGGCTGAGGTATTGGCCGAGAATTCGTTCATATACTCGCGCAGTCTTGTGGCCGCGGCTTCACCGCTCAGGCCCGAGATATTTGGGATGTCTAAAAAAGAACCGGTCGTTGTGGCCCGAAGCTGGTAGGCGGCCCCACTCATCGCCCCATCGATGGAGATCAGAAAGTTGAGGAGTGTGTCGTCAAAATTGATATTGTTGAGATCGATATTTCTTGTATTGGCGGCGAGCTGAATCTGCCAACCGCATTGAATGGGAGAAACGGTCGAGGATAAAATTTGGGCATTCGCACTCACCGTTATGATGAAAGGTGGCGCGCAAGGGTCGGCGTCTGAAGAGGAGGCTTGATCGCCATTTTGGTCTTCCGTAACGCAGGTGCCACTGGCATCGAGCGTTCCCTGGCATTCATTCTTAGCTCCCCCTCCGGTAACAATCTTTGACCCACCATCATCACTCCGATTGGGGGTAGGGGGGGGCTGTACCGTCTCTTCTGGCTTGTCATCGCTACAACCTAAAAAGGTTGGGATCACCAGAAGGGTCCCAAGAAGGAGCGCTGATATTGTTTTCTTTGTTTTCATCCTACTCTGGTAAAAAGCAAGGAGTATGCCAATTAAGGTCTTTGGCCTAACCACTCGATTTTACTTTAACTATTTTTTGATGGTCGATCCCTAGAGGGGGACCCAAGACCTCAATTTGGTCCACTTCCGCATCAGATTTAAGATGTTGACGGAACGGGGGCATTTTTTTACTGTGACCGTGCCCATTGTAAGGAGGGACCTATGAGTTTCTTGGAAAAAGTGGATGCTGAAGTAGCGAAAACGATCCGGCAGGAGACGGAACGGCTCGAGCATGGTCTGGAGCTGATCCCTTCCGAGAATTTCGTTAGTCGTGCCATTTTGGAGGCGGCCGGTTCCATCATGACGAACAAGTATGCCGAAGGGTACCCCGGTAAACGGTATTATGGCGGGTGTGAGTTTGTGGATATTGTGGAGGATCTGGCCCGCGAACGGCTCAAAAAAGTTTTTGGGGCGACTTATGTGAATGTGCAACCCCACTCCGGTTCTCAGGCCAACATGGCGGTCTACTTTAGCTTTCTGAAGCCGGGAGATAAGGTGATGGGGATGGATCTGGCGCATGGGGGGCACCTCACGCATGGTGCATCGGTTAACTTCTCTGGCCAACTCTATAACTTTGTCGCCTATGGGATCGATCGCAAGAGTGGCCGGATTGATTATGATCAGGTGGCGGATAAGGCCAAGAAAGAAAAACCGAAGATGATCACGGTTGGGGCCTCTTCCTATTCCCGTAACATCGACTATAAAAAATTCCGGGTCATTGCCGATTCTGTCGGTGCCTTCCTCTTCGCCGATATTGCCCATCCGGCCGGTCTTATCGCCAAGAAATTATTGGATGACCCCATGCCTCATTGCCATGTCGTCACATCAACCACCCACAAGACCTTGCGGGGCATACGGGGTGGGGTGATCATGATGGGCCAAGATTTTGAAAATCCGTTTGGCATTGTGGCACCGAAATCAGGACGGAAAAAGATGATGAGTGAGTTGATCGATGCGATGGTGATTCCTGGGATCCAGGGAGGGCCGTTCATGCATATCATTGCGGCCAAGGCGGTCGGGTTCTTGGAGAATCTCCAGCCACAATTTGAAACCTATGCCCGGCAAGTGATACAGAATGCCCAAGCGCTGGCAGAAACATTGGTTGGCCTCGACTACCAGATTGTCTCCGGCGGGACCGATAATCACCTGATGTTGATCGACCTTCGTAATAGGGGGTTGACTGGAAAAGCGGCCCAAGAGGCGTTGGATGAGGCGGGGATTACGGTGAATAAAAATGCAGTCCCTTTTGATGACCAGAGCCCACTCATCACGAGCGGAATCCGGTTGGGAACGCCGGCCATTACGACCCGAGGGATGAAAGAACCTGAAATGAAGCAGGTCGGTCTCTGGATCCATGAGGTTCTCTCCGATCTCAATAATGAGAAAAAGAAACGAGAGGTGCGCGAGTCTGTTAAGGCTTTCTGTCGCCGCTTCCCTTTGTATCTTTAAGAATTCATGAAATGCCCCTTTTGTCTTGATGCCAATAATCGTGTCATTGATTCCCGTCTTTCGAAGGAGGGGGATATTATCCGTCGACGGCGGGAGTGTGAGGTCTGTAACCGCCGATTTACCACCTACGAACGGGTCGAGGAGTTCCTTCCGCTGGTGATCAAGAAAGATGGTCGTCGCGAATCGTTCGACCGGAGCAAGCTTCTCGCTGGGGTGCAAAAGGCCTGTGAGAAGAGACCAATTTCCATCGCCACCATTGAAAAAATAGTGAGTGGCATCGAGCAGTTTTTACAAGAGAGAGGGGAAAAAGAACTCCCCTCGCGAGAGATCGGTGAGAGGATCATGGAAGAATTAAAGAGTGTCGACCAGATTGCCTATGTCCGTTTTGCCTCGGTTTATCGCGAATTTAAAGACATCAATGAATTTATGAATGAGCTGAAAGGATTGTTGAAGAAATAATGGCAAATCATGAATTCTACATGCGGCGTTGCCTCGATCTGGCCCTCAAGGCGGCGGGACGAACCTCTCCCAACCCAATGGTGGGGGCTGTTTTGGTGAGGGATGGAAAAATTATTGCAGAAGGGTATCATCAAAAGGCGGGCCTGCCGCATGCCGAGGTGATGGCCATAAGAAGGGCATCTACCGCATGTTCCCCCTCTTGGAGCAAGAGGGGGACAGGGGGAGTTAGAAATAAGGATTTAACATTATATGTGAATCTCGAACCCTGTTGCCATCAGGGACGAACCCCTCCCTGTACCGATGCGATCATTAAGGCAGGCATTAAGCAGGTTGTCGTCGGTATTCGTGACCCGAACCGGCGTGTGAACGGCAAGGGGATCAGCGAGCTCCGAAAGAAGGGGATCAAGGTTCGGGTCGGTATTTTGGAGGAGGAATGTCAGCGGATCAATGACATCTATTTTAAAGCGATCACGACGGGACGCCCTTTTGTGATCCTCAAGATGGCGGCAACGCTTGATGGGATGGTGGCGACCGGAAAAGGCGACTCACGCTGGATCACCTCAGCGACTTCACGAAAACAGGTTCATCAT
>JAUSKE010000091.1 GCA_030649435.1 Deltaproteobacteria bacterium | reverse complement strand
TCGGCCGGACCCTGAGCGAAGAGGGAAAAAATAAAATTGTTATCGATGGGAAATCGGCCCCCCTGTCAACATTGCAAAAAGTCAGTCAGGGATTGATCGATCTCGCGACACAGCACGAGAATCAGTCGCTGCTCCAGTCGGAAAGACACCGTGAAATTCTGGACGCTTTTGGCATTTTCGAAAAAGAAAAGGCGATCTATCAGGATGGTTATCGAAACTGTTTTGAGTTGACGGAGAAAAAGAAAAAGTTTCTCCAAAAAGTTGAGGAGACGAGAAAAGAGGAAGATTTTCTCCAGTTCCAACTCCAAGAAATCCGTGAGGCGAGACTCGAAGAGGGGGAAGAAGAATCGCTGCTTCAGGAGAGAGAGGTCGCCAAGCATGCGGTCCGCCTGGGTCAGTCGCTCGAGCGGATTGAATCTTCACTTCTTGCCGATGGGGAAGGCTCCATTGATCGGCTCTCTTCCTTCATAAAGGAGCTGCAGGGGATCGCTCTGATCGATCCCAAGCTGAAAACGTTTTTGCAGAACGGCGAAACGGCCCTCTCTCTTCTGCAGGAGACGGCAAATGGGTTGAGGCGTTACGGAGAAGGTTTGCGTTTTGATCCGGAGCGATTACAGGTGATCGAAGAGAGGCTCGATCTTTTGAAAAAGCTCAAAAAAAAGCATGGCAATTTCGTCCAGGAGGTTTTAAAAAAGGAGCGGGAGTTAAAAGAGGATCTTGATCGGCTCGAAAATTTTGATCAGATGCTGAAGGGGCTTGAGAATCAGCTGGTGGCGGCCGAAGAGGGACTCAAAAAAACGGCGTTGGTTCTTCGCAAGAAACGACGGGAGGCGGCAGCCCGGTTGGGGGATCTGGTGGAAAAGGAACTTTCAACGCTCGGGATGGCGAAGGTCCAGTTTGTTGCTTCTGTCGAGCCGTTGACCACAGGTCCTCTTCAGGTCGGGGAAGATTTTTTTGAACAGGAGGGGGCGGAGTCGGTTGAATTTTTGATGGCCCCCAATCCGGGGGAGGGGATCCGGCCAATGGCTCGTATTGCTTCGGGAGGGGAGCTTGCGAGAATCCTTCTCGCATTGAAAACCATTTTGGGCGGAGCGAGAGAAGTGGGCTCTTATCTCTTTGATGAGGTTGATACTGGTATTGGCGGCGCTGCGAGTGAAGCGGTGGGGCGTTCCCTCAAGCGTCTCTCACAGAAAACGCAGGTGATCACGATCACGCATCTGCCGCAGATCGCCTGTCTTGCCGATCATCATTTTGTTATCCGTAAGGAAGTTCAGAAAGGACGGACGATGACCTCCGTGTTGGCGCTGGATCGGAAAGGGAGGGAGGAGGAGATCGCCCGAATGTTGGGTGGTTTTCAGATTACCGATAAGGTTCGGGCCCACGCCAAAGAATTGTTGCAGGGAGAGAGAGAGAAGAGGGCTTCAGCATGACTCCGGAAGAGGTTTTTAAAATAGTGAAGGAACGATCGGCTGGTTGTTTGGCAACCACCTTTGAACTTTATCTGGTGTCATCGAACCAGACGGTGATCGAGGGAAAAGGGGGAGAGATTTCCTGTTATCAAAAGGCGGAACCCAAGGGGGCGGCAATCCGGATCTTCGGCAATAAGAAGGTTGGTTTCTCAACGACCAGTTCCTGGGAACGATCCGCCCTGGAGCGGATGGTCGATTTTGCCTCAAGCGGGATGGCGTTCTTGGAGGAGGATGCGTGGGTTGGCCCTGTGCCACTCCCATCAACACTCCCTCCCTTTGAAGGACTCGACCGTTCTCTTTTAACGATTCCGGAAAAGAAAAAGTTTGAACTGGTGATCGGTCTCGAACGAAAGGCGAAGGAGCATGATTCACGAGTCACCCGGGTTCGGAAGGCGGAGTACCAAGAAGAGGTGACTCGTGTGCATCTCTTTTCATCTGAATCTTCCAACGGAAACCACGAGCTTTCTTATGAGAAGTCTCTTTGCGAAATAGCGATACAGGTGATGGTGGAGGAGAAAAAAGACCAGCAGGCCTCCTGGGACAGCGACTTTGCCACCCACTTTGCGGCACTCCATCCAGATAAGGTTGCCTTGGGCGCTGCCGATAAGGCGCTTTCCTTATTGGGTGCGGGGACGATCCCAACACAAAAAGTTCCAGCACTGCTTGATCCCGGGGTTTCGACTTCATTCCTCGGTATGTTGATTTCTTCGTTTCTGGCTGAAAATGTCCAGAAGGGGAAAACGGTCTTGGCGGACAAAAAAGGAAAAAAAATATTTTCGGAGGCGATCAGTCTGGTGGATGATGGTTTGATGAAGGGGGGGTATCGTTCTTCTCCGTTTGATGGAGAAGGGATGCCTCGCCAGACAACCACCGTTGTTGAGAAGGGGGTCTTGAAAAATTTTCTTTATGACACTTATCGGGCGAGACGTGATAAAACAACATCGACCGGTAACTCGCTGAGGAGCAGCTATAGAGAGCCTCCGACGCTGGCACACTCAAACTTTTTTGTGACCCCGGGGCGAAGAACGGTCGAGGCGATGCTTCAAGATGTTGACAAGGGGTTCTGGGTGACGGATGTGATAGGGGTTCACACGATCGACCCATTCTCGGGAGATTTCTCGGTGGGGGCGACCGGTTTTTGGATTGAAAAGGGAAAGAAGAAGCAGGCGGTCAGAGGGGTGGCGATTGCCGGTAATCTGCAGGAGCTTTTTAATCAGGTGGTGGAGGTGGCCTCGGACCTTCGTTTCTACGAATCGGTCGGGTCCCCGAGCCTCCTGGTATCGTCACTTCAAATTTCGGGCACATAGTCAAGGAGACTCATGAAGATCAGTTACTATGCCTTATCGGATGTCGGTTGTAAGAGGGAGAAAAACGAGGACAGTTTTCTCGTGAATGAGCAGATCGGTCTTTACATTGTGGCCGATGGAATGGGGGGGCATTTGGGGGGAGAGTATGCGAGCCGTCTTGCGGTGAATACTGTAGAAAATACCTTGAAGACATTGCAAGAAGACCCCGAAGCGACGCTGACGACAGAAGATTCAGTGGATGTCGCCGATCCGGGGGAGAGGCTCAAGTACGCTATCCGTGTCGCCTCGGCGCGCATCTTTGAAGAAGCGGCACAGAAGCCCAACCTGAAGGGGATGGGGACGACAACGGTGGCGCTCTTAATCCAGGATGGCAAGGGGTACATCGCCCATGTGGGGGATAGCCGGGTCTACCTTTCACGCGATACTGGTCTTAAACAACTGACGATCGACCACTCCCTCGTGAACGAACAGCTCCAGGCCGGTTTTATTTCCAAGAAGGATGCTCGCAACCATAAATTTAAAAATATCATCA
>JAUSKE010000090.1 GCA_030649435.1 Deltaproteobacteria bacterium | reverse complement strand
AAAAGAAATTTTGACCTATGCCCGATCCCACAAACTTAGTTTCGTCAAAGACTCCTCCAACAGGGATCCCAAATATTGGCGCAATCGACTCCGCCTTAAGGTGATTCCCCACCTGCAGAAGGAGGCCCCGCACCTGGCGAGAGAGATCAGTCGGATGAGTCTCAAGCTCCGAGATGATGTCGATTACCTGAATTCCCTTGCGGAAACTGTTTACCAGCAGCAGGTTAAACGAAAAAAAGGGGAGAGGAGTTTCCTTCTCGCTCCTTTTCAAGAGCTGCCTCCCGCCTTACAAGTTCGCCTTTTAAAAAACGCCTTGTTCGAATTAGAGGCGCCGGTTCGAGGGATTTCCCATCATCTTGAAACGATGCTTGGCTTGATTCGGGGTGAGAAAAAAAACGGTCGTTATGCCTTGCCCAGTCGGTTTTTCTTCCAAAAAACAGATGGAGTTGTCAGGATTTCCCTGTTGCCAAAAGCCGAAGGCTGATGGTACCTTACTCGAACCATGAAACAGTCTCATAAAACGATCGCCCTCTGGGCGGTTATCATCCTTCTTTCGGTATCAATCCTCCATTTCTTGAACACCCGACAGGTTTTAAGAAAACAGATTAATTTCAGCGAGTTCCTGAGTTACGTCCAGCAGGGCAAAATAGATAAGGTTGTCGTCCAGGATGACGAGTACACGGGCAAGTTTAAGGAGGGGGTCGAAGAGGGGGGTTATTTTGAAACCATCGGCCCGGCCCAGAGTGAAAAGGCGATGGAGATTCTCACCCGCTCGAGCGCCACGGTTGAATATCGCAAAAGGCAGGAGACCCCGCTCTGGCAACAGATCCTGATCTCTTGGCTGCCGATGATCCTGCTCTTTCTCTTTTTCTTCTTTTCGATGCGACAGCTTCAGGTTGGCGGCGGGCGTGCCTTAAGTTTTGGTCGGAGCAAGGCAAGGCTTTTAAACGAGAGTCAAAAGAAGTTTACCTTTAAGGATGTTGCCGGTGTTGAAGAGGCAAAGGCAGAGCTTGAAGAAGTCATCGCCTTCCTCCGAGACCCCAAGAAATTTACAAAATTGGGGGGACGAATCCCCAAAGGGGTTCTTCTCGTTGGTCCTCCAGGGACCGGAAAGACCCTGCTCGCCAAGGCGGTCGCCGGTGAAGCGGCCGTTCCGTTTTTCTCCATCTCTGGTTCCGATTTTGTCGAAATGTTTGTCGGTGTCGGTGCCTCACGTGTCCGTGATCTCTTTGAACAGGGAAAGAAAAATGCCCCCTGCATTATCTTTATCGATGAGATCGATGCGGTTGGCCGTCACCGCGGTGCCGGTCTTGGCGGTGGTCACGACGAACGGGAACAAACCTTAAATCAGTTGTTGGTTGAGATGGACGGTTTTGAATCAAATGAAGGGGTCATCATCATGGCGGCAACGAACCGTCCGGATGTTTTGGACCCCGCACTCTTGCGCGCTGGCCGTTTTGACCGGCGAGTCATTGTACCGCGCCCAGACCTGAAAGGGCGTGAAGAAATCCTCAGGGTCCATGGCCGTAAAACGATTGTGGGGCAAGATGTGGATCTTTCGATTATTGCGCGAGGCACACCTGGTTTTTCGGGGGCGGATCTCGAAAATCTCGTCAACGAGGCGGCGCTCAATGCTGCCCGATACGACAAGAAACAGATCGAGATGACCGATTTTGAATTAGCCAAAGACAAAGTTTTGATGGGGGCCGAACGAAAGAGCATGATCCTTTCGGAAGAAGAGAAGCGGACCATCGCTTATCACGAATCAGGCCACACGCTGGTGGCGCGATTGTTGCCAGGGACCGATCCGGTTCACAAGGTGACAATTATCCCGCGCGGTATGGCGCTCGGCCTGACCCAACAACTTCCGGTTGACGAACGTCATCTCCATTCCAAGGAATATGCCGAGAACATGATCTCTGTCTTGATGGGTGGCCGTTCTGCCGAGGAGTTGATCTTCAATACCCAGACCACCGGCGCCGGTGATGACATCGATAAGGCGACCGAGCTGGCCCGTAAAATGGTTTGTGAGTGGGGGATGAGCGAGCTGGGACCGCTCAGTTTTGGCCGCAAGGAGGGAGAAGTTTTTCTTGGGCGCGATTTCAGTCAAAAGCAGGAATACAGCGAAAAGACCGCCGTGGCGATTGATGACGAGGTCCGGCAGATCGTCAGCCGCAATTATGACAGGGCCAAAAAACTTCTTAAGGAAAAACTGGATATTCTTCACAACATCGCCAAATTTTTGTTGGAGTATGAATCTCTGGATGGGGACCAGATCGACCGGATCATCCGGGGTGAGAAGCTGGACCCTCCCCACAAGCCGGCCCCTCCGCCCCCCTTTCTACGTGAGTCGGTAAAGGTCGCTGATAAAAAATCAACCCGAGTTGATCTGCCCTCCACAGTCCTTCCCCAACCAGGCAAGGCGTGATCTTCGATCCAAAAGGCCGTGTCCTCCTGATGGGGATATTGAACCTCACCCCGGATTCTTTTTCCGATGGTGGGCTTTATCTCGACCCTTCGAAGGGGTTGGACCGTGCCCTTCAGATGATTGAAGAAGGGGCCGACATCATCGACCTTGGTGGGGAATCAACCCGCCCCGGCTCTTCCCCTGTTTCACTTGAAGAAGAAAGAAGAAGAGTTCTTCCGGTCTTGAAAAAGATTCGTGCCAGAACCACCGTTCCAATTTCAATCGACACGCAAAAAGCAGCACTTGCCGAAGAGGCGCTTCAAGAAGGAGCGAACATCATCAATGATGTCAGTGCGGCAACATTTGATCCGGAGATGGCTGCCGTCATCGTGAAACACCGCTCTCCACTCATCCTGATGCACAAGCAGGGTTCACCAGAAACGATGCAGAAGAGCCCGACTTACAAGGATGTTGTCGGTGAAGTCTTTCAATATCTTCAAGAAAGAATCAAAACCCTGGTGGCCCAATCGATCCCGCGCGAACTACTCTGGGTCGATCCTGGTATCGGTTTTGGCAAAACATTTTTGCACAATAAGGAACTTCTCCAGAATTTACCAAAGTTGAAACCACTCGAATGCCCGATCGTCGTCGGTGTTTCTCGCAAGTCGTTTCTGGGACAAATTTCGGGACGCCCGGTCGAAGATCGTCTGATTGAGAGCCTCGCAGCCTCATTCTACACGGTTTTACAGGGGGCGAATGTTTTACGGGTACATGATGTCCTCGAAACAAAGCGGGTTTTAAAGGTGTTAGAGGCCTTGTCATAAAAGCCATTTTAGGTTAGAGAATAACAACCATGAGAAAACTGTTTGGAACCGAT
This sequence comes from Deltaproteobacteria bacterium, assembly GCA_030649435.1. Lineage (GTDB taxonomy): Bacteria > UBA10199 > UBA10199 > JACPAL01 > JACOUP01 > JAUSKE01. The sequence goes on along the minus strand of JAUSKE010000090.1, from coordinate 6,222 downwards.
GGTGTTCGTGGGACGGCCAACATCTACCCGATGACGGCGGAGGTTGCTCTTTCACTCGGACGAGCGATTGCCCATGTTTCCAAGAATCATCACCGTCGTCACCGGATTGTGATTGGCAAGGATACCCGACTCTCCGGTTATATGCTCGAAACAGCGCTCGCTTCAGGGATCTGCTCGATGGGTTCGGATGTCCTTTTGGTCGGACCAATGCCAACCCCCGCAATTGCCTTTCTCACTCACTCCATGCGGGCCGACGCCGGTGTCGTGATCTCGGCCTCACATAATCCGTATCAGGATAACGGCATCAAGTTTTTTGACGGCAGCGGTTTCAAACTGCCGGATGAAAAGGAACTTGAGATTGAACAACTCGTTTTTACAAAAGATATCGATTCACTCCGACCGACCGCCAACCATATCGGCAAGGCGTTTCGTGTCGATGATGCCAGTGGCCGGTATATTTCTTACATCAAGGGACTTTTTCCATCGGGACTCACTCTGGAAGGGATCAAAATCGTTCTCGATTGTGCCCATGGGGCTGGCTATGTTGTCGCACCCGCCATCCTTGAAGAGCTCGGTGCCGAGGTGATTCGTCTTGGCGTAACCCCGAATGGCACCAATATCAATGATCATGCCGGTGCCCTTTCTCCTGAAAAAATGCAGGAAACGGTGAAACGGGAAAAAGCAAATCTTGGTATTGCCCTCGATGGGGATGCCGATCGTGTTGTCGTCTGTGATGAAAAAGGGGAGGTGGTTCATGGGGATGCGATCATGGCGCTCCTCACACGCCATCTTCTCAAACAGGAGCGGCTCGCCAAAAAAACATTGGTGACGACAGTGATGAGCAGCCTTGCGCTCGATCATCTGGTTCAGTCGTGGGGAGGGAAGGTCATCCGTTCAGATGTTGGTGACCGTTATGTCGCCTCCGAAATGCGAAGAGGCGGATACAATTTTGGTGGTGAACAGTCGGGTCACTTGATCTTTCTCGATTACTCAACCACCGGCGACGGCATGCTCGCCGCCCTGCAACTCCTGGCCCTCCTTTTGGAAGAAGGCAAGCCTCTCTCCGAACTAGCCAAGGTTTTTACCCCTTACCCACAGGTCCTTTTAAACGTGCCGGTCCGGTTGAAGACCGAATTTGATAAGGTCCCTGAGGTTCATAAAGAAATCCAAAAGATCGAACGAGAACTTGGTGAAACAGGGAGGCTTCTCCTCCGCTACTCTGGAACCGAACCGGTGGCTAGGGTCATGGTTGAAGGGGTCAAGCCTGAGCAGATCGAACGGCTCGCCAGGGATCTTGCCGGTTGCATTGAAAAAAACCTCAGTTGATGGCTCGCCTCGGTGTCAATATTGATCATGTAGCAACCCTCAGGCAGGCACGAGGGACAAAATACCCTGACCCTGCCGCGGCCGCAGTCGCCGCTGAGAAGGGAGGGGCGGATCAGATTACCGTCCACCTGCGCGAGGACCGGCGCCATATTCAGGATCACGATGTTCGAACGCTCCGACACACAGTTCAGACCGAACTAAATTTGGAGATGGCGGTCACCGATGAGATGATCAAAATTGCCCTCGATGTTCGTCCCAATACGGTTACCTTCGTCCCTGAAAAGAGAAAAGAGCTCACGACCGAAGGGGGATTGGATGTTCGTGCTGTTCGAAAAAAACTAAAAAAACAGATTGAGGAACTTAAAAAAGGGGGGATCCGTGTCAGCCTCTTCATTGATCCCGATCTTTCTCAGGTGGAAGAAAGTCGAGAACTTGGGGCCGATGCCATCGAGATCCATACCGGTCAGTATGCCGATGCCAAAAATGGTTCCCTTGAACTCGAAAGAATTCGAACCGCGGCGCTCAAGGGAAAAGAGATCGGCCTTTATGTCGCCGCCGGCCATGGCCTTCATTACCAGAATACCAAGTCTGTTGCTGCCATCCGGGAGATTGAAGAGTTCAACATCGGTCATGCGATTGTGGCTCGGGCCATTTTTGTTGGATTCGAACAGGCGGTTCGGGAAATGCGGGAACTCGTTCGGTGAGCTCCCTGATCACCAAAAAACAGATTCGATCTTTCTTCTCTCCTCGTCAAAAGAACTCTCACAAAGGAGACTACGGCCACCTTTTAGTCGTTGCCGGCTCTGTCGGCAAGTTGGGAGCGGCCTTGATGACAGCTAAAGCTGCGCTCCGGAGTGGTTCAGGCCTGGTAACCCTTGCCTTGCCGGACAAGGCGTACAAAAAAATCCCCAAGGGGCTTTTGGAGGTGATGTATTCTCCCTGGCCATCTCACAAACTACCTCTACAAAACAAAACCATTGTTGCCGTTGGGCCTGGCCTCGGCACCGGAAAAGGGGCCGTTTCGCTTGTCACAAGGCTTCTTTCTTTTAAGGGACCGCTCGTCATCGATGCCGATGGATTGAATTGTTTGGCGTTAAAAAAATTGAAAGGATTGAAGGAAAGGAAGTTCCCAACCATCCTCACCCCACACCCGGGTGAGATGGCTCGACTCACTAATTCTCCCCTCCCTCGATGGGAGGGGATTAAGGGGAGGGTGACCATAGCCCGCCAATTTGCTGTTAAACATCATTGTTTCCTCGTCCTCAAAGGAAACCGAACCGTTATCGCCACACCCGCCGGAAAGGTTTTCGTCAACCCGACCGGTAATCCAGCGATGGCGACCGCCGGCATGGGGGATGTTTTGACCGGGATCATCGCCAGTCTGATTGGCCAAAAAATGCCAGTAGAAAAGGCGGTTCTCGCAGCGGTCTATCTTCACGGCCTGGCAGGAGATCAACTGGCCCGCAAAAAAGGAGATCGTGGTCTTTTGGCGGGTGATCTGATTGAACAAATTCCATACACGATAAAAAATATTGTAAAACCATGATCCTGATCTCCCATTCCCCCGAAGAAACAAGAAAAATCGCCCGCGAGCTTGCCCCGAAATTAAAACCGGGGACAATCCTGGGATTAAAGGGAGATCTTGGTAGCGGCAAGACCACGTTTGTTCAAGGTCTGGCAGAGGGGCTTGGCATTTCTAAAAAATATTACGTAAACTCTCCGACTTTCACCCTTTTGAACGAATACGAGGGAGAGGTCCCTCTGTATCATTTTGATCTTTATCGTCTGGAGTCTCCGAACGAACTAAAAAATTTGGGGTGGGAGGAGTATTGGGAAGGGAAGGGGATCTCGGTCATCGAATGGCCGGAGAGACTGCCAGCCGAGGAGCAGAAGAGGATCTCCCTCATCACCTTTACCACAGTTTCAGAGACAACTCGGAGCCTGGAACTCTTCTTCAAAAATGATTGACTGATGTACCCCCTCTTAGGGTAAGAGGGGGCTAGGGGGCGTTAGTAAAAAAGGACCTTCATTAATGCTGATTATCCAAAAATATGGCGGGACCTCGGTTGGCGATACCGATCGGATCCGGAATGTTGCCAAGAGGGTCATCGCCTCCAAAAAAGAGGGGCACGATATTATCGTCGTTGTTTCCGCGATGGCGGGGGAGACGAATCGTCTCGTGGATCTGGCAAGCAAGATTTCAGAGGAGCCGGATGGCCGCGAATACGACATGCTTGTCTCCACCGGTGAACAGGTGACCATTGCCCTGCTGGCTCTGGCGATTCGCAACATGGGCGTGCCGGCCCGTTCCTTTTTGGGGCACCAACTTCGGATCATCACCGACAACGCCTTTTCGAAGGCGAGAATCAAGAGCATCGATGCCGACCTGATCCGTCGCGAACTCGCCAAGGGGCATATCGCCGTTGTCGCCGGTTTTCAGGGGATCGACGAGGAGGGGAACATTACCACCCTCGGCCGTGGCGGCTCGGACACTACCGCTGTGGCCCTGGCGGCTGCACTCAATGCGGATGCCTGCGAAATTTATACCGATGTCGACGGGGTCTACACCGCCGACCCGCGGATTGTCCCCTCGGCCCAAAGGCTATCCAAAATTTCCTACGAAGAGATGCTGGAGATGTCTTCTTTGGGGGCCAAGGTTTTGCAAATCCGATCGGTTGAGATTGCTGCAAAATATAACGTGCCGTTGTGGGTCAAGTCATCTTTCAATAATGAGGAGGGTACTTTGGTCACCAAGGAAGATTCGTCGATGGAAGAAGTCGTTGTTTCCGGGGTTGCCCATGACAAGAATGAGGCAAAGATTGCCGTCCGGCATCTGGCCGACCGCCCCGGGATCGCCTCAAAACTTTTTACGACCATTAGCGGCGCCAACATCAATGTCGACATGATTATTCAGAACGTCAGCGAAGACGGCTTCACCGACATCACCTTTACAGTTCCCAGGAGCGATCTCAAAAAGGCGCTCTCACTCACCACCCAGATAGCGAAGGAACTTGGGTCTGAAAAAATCGAGGCCGATGAGAAAATCGCCAAGGTTTCGGTCATCGGTGTTGGGATGCGATCGCACGCCGGTGTCGCCAGCCAGACCTTTGCCACACTTGCCAAGGAGGGGATCAATATCCAGATGATCGCCACCTCAGAGATCAAGATCTCCGTCGTTATTCATGAAAAGGATACCGAAAAGGCTGTCCGCGCCCTACACAAGGCGTTTGGGTTGGACAAATAAAATAATCCTACAAAAATAATTGGTACGCCGGATTGCTGGTTTCGACGGTGTAACTGTAGTTCAGCAATTTTAGAAAATGGTGGAATTTCTTGCTGTCCTCTTTGGGGATCTCCAAACCAACCAAGACCCTACCAAAATCACTCCCATGAGAGCGGTAATGGAATAGCGAGATATTCCAGCTGGCACTCATCTTGTTTAAAAAGTTGGCGAGCGCCTTGGGGCGTTCTGGAAACTGAAACCGGTAGAGGACCTCATTTTTTGCCTCTCTCGACCGACCACCAACCATATGGCGGATATGATTTTTCGCCAGTTCATTATCGGTCAGGTCCTTAAAGTGAAAACCTTGTTTTTTAAGAAGCCGACAGAATTTTTCTCTAGCCTCCTCATTATTGACCCCAATCCCCACAAAAATATGTGCCGCGGTCCGGTCCATGATCCGGTAGTTGAATTCAGTAATGTTGCGGTCTTTAATAATTCGGCGACAAAAATCTTTTAACGCCCCCGGTTTTTCCTCAATGGTGATGGCAAACAGAGCCTCCTTTTTTTCACCGGTCAAAGTTCGCTCAGCCACAAATTGCAACCGGTCAAAATTCATGTTGGCCCCGGTGTTGATCGCCACCAGCCTCTTCCCTTTAAGCTTACGGTTTAGACTATATTTTTTAAGACCCGCCACCGCCAGAGCTCCTGTCGGTTCGACAAGCGTTCGTGTATCCTCGTAAATATTTTTCATGGCAGAACAGATTTCATCCGTGGAAACGGTCACAAAATCATCCACAAAGCGGCGGGTGAGGGGGAGGGTGAGTCGTCCCACCTGGCTCACAGCGACACCGTCGGCAAAAGTGCCGACCTTCTTTAAACGGATGCGGCGTCCGGTTGAAACGGAACGACTCATGGCGTCACTGTCCTCGGGTTCCACGCCAATGATCGAAACCCCCGGACGGAGTGCTTTAATAAACCGTGCAATCCCGGAGATAAGACCGCCACCGCCAATCGGGACAAAGACATAATCCATCTCGGGACAGTCCTGAATCAATTCGTGGCCAATGGTTCCCTGTCCGGCAATAATGAGAGGGTCATCAAAGGCATGGATGAAAACCTTCCCCATCTTTTTAGCCAATCGAAGACTGTAATCCGCCGCTTCTGTATAAGTATCTCCCTTCAGGATAATTTTGGCGCCGTACTGTTTTACGGCATTAAGTTTGATCTCGGCGGTTGTCCTTGGCATCACAATGATCGCCGGAATTTTCAGTTTCTGTGCCGAAAAGGCGACCCCCTGGGCATGATTTCCGGCTGAGGCACAGATGATCCCTTTTTGTCTTTGCTTTGCCGAAAGATGAGAGATTTTGTTGTAGGCCCCGCGAATTTTAAACGAAAAAATTGGCTGAAGGTCCTCCCGCTTCAGATAGATCGAATTGCCGCAAGCCTTGGAAAGATTTTTGGCAAAATCTAACGGGGTGTGCTGCGCGACATCATAAACGCGCGAGGAGAGAACCTGCCGTACAAATGGATTGGTGGTCGGTAGCTTCGGGCGCATTTTTGCTGTTTACTATTTTTTCAACTGCTTTAAAAGGACTATCTATGAAGCGGGATTATCTCCTCTTGGCCTTGTTCCTCGTCTCTCTTTTTTTAATCCATCGGTGGTCTGATCATCG
>JAUSKE010000077.1 GCA_030649435.1 Deltaproteobacteria bacterium | reverse complement strand
GGATGCTGACCCACAAGAGGGAAAATCTGATGTACACGATGTGGGAAGAGATCTGCGACATCCTGCATGAGTACGACGTCACCTTCAGTATCGGTGATGGTCTGCGACCAGGAGGCTTGGCCGATGCGACCGACAAGGCACAGTTGGCGGAACTTTCAACGCTCGGAGAACTCACCGAGAGGGCCTGGCGAAAAGGAGTACAGGTGATGGTCGAAGGGCCCGGCCATGTTCCATTTGACCAGATTGAGTACAACATGAAGCTTCAACGCCAACTCTGTCACGGCGCCCCATTCTATGTTTTGGGACCGCTCGTCACCGATATTTTTCCCGGTTACGATCATATCACCAGTTGCATCGGTGCCACCGCTGCCGGGTATCATGGAGCAGCGATGCTCTGCTATGTCACCCCGAAAGAACATTTGGGTCTCCCGAAGAAAGAGGATGTCAAACAAGGGTGCGTCGCCTACAAAATTGCGGCCCATGCCGCCGATATCGCCCTTGGGATTCCTGGCGCCAGGAACCGTGATGATGAACTGACCAAGGCCCGCGCCGCCTTGAACTGGGAGAAACATTTTGAACTTAGCTTCGATCCCGATCTCGCCCGTGCCTACCACGACGAGGACCTGGGGGTCGACACCAACTTCTGCGCCATGTGCGGCCATGACTGGTGTTCCGTCCGGATTTCTAAGGAGATCAATGAATTTGACTCAGGCAAGGACAAACATTACGCCTGGGATAAGGTCAAAGTCTCCCCAGCAAAAAGGCTTGAAGTTTCTCCCGGAGAGGATTAAACCATCCCCCATGGTCGCCGGGAAGAATAAACAGCCAGGGGTGCTTCACCCAACGGCTGTCAAAACGATTGCCCTCACTGGAACGGCCGGTTTTTTGGGAAGCTCCATCCTTCGGGAGCTGGAAAAGAAGAATAGCAAAGATCTCCGACTGATCGCGATCGACAAAAAAAAACCTCCCTTCGACACCCGAAAGACAAAGTTTTACCGGTTGGACTTGACTGAAACGCTGGCCGATTCAAAGCTCCTCGACATTCTGAAAGCTGAAAATGTTGACACGTTGATCCACACTGCCTTTCCGATCACACCAACCCCGAAACTCGGCCAGGCTCATGAACTCCAATCGGTCGGAACAATGTACCTCCTCGATGCCTGTGCAGCCGCCAAGGTCAGAAAAGTTGTTCTCGCCTCCACCACCGATGTCTACGGTGCTCACCCCACCAACCCTAATTTTCTCTCAGAGGAGCACCCTTTGCGTGGCGGTTACAGAAGCCAGTTCATTGCCGACAAGATTGATGCCGAGGCGCAAGCGATCCGGTTTGCCAAAAAATACCCTGAAACCATCATCACGATCCTCCGTCCCTGTACCATCGTTGGCCCGACGATTCACAATTTCAAAACGACTTTCCTGCAACGCCCCGTTGTCCTCACGGTGATGGGGTATGACCCACTCTTTCAGTTTGTACACGAGAAAGATGTCCTTCGGGCCTTTCTCATGGTGATCCAAAAAGATTATCCCGGCATCTTTAATGTTGTTGGGGAAGGAGTTCTCCCCCTCTCCAAAGTGCTCCAGCTCTGCGGTAAGATAGGGATACCGGTCCCCTCAGCGGCCCTTTACCCAATGGCGCAGGCGATGTGGTATCTTGATTTTTTCCCGGCCCCCCCCTCTCACATCGACTTTTTAAAATACCTCTGTATCGCGGATGGGGGAAAGGCAAAAAAAGTTTTGAACTTTGCCCCACAGTATTCAACGCGTGAGGCGCTGGCTGATTTCATCGGGGCCAAACGGGTCGAACAAATCCATCTGGCGGAGGCTTAAAATGCCAAACAACAAGATTCGGCTGCTCCAATCGTCGCCATTTGAGGATCCACCACCGGAAGCTGAAGAAGCGGCTGTCCCACCCCCTTCCGATGGGCAAACCGATGAATTTGGGATGGATCCGGCTTTTTGTAAAAAGATCAAACCGATCTTCGATTTTCTCTATTACAACTATTGGCGTGTCACGGTACATGGTCCTCAGAATATTCCAAACGAAGGGCGCGGGCTGATCGTTGCCAACCATTCCGGAACGCTCCCCTACGATGGCGCGATGATCCGGCTCGCGGTTGAAAACGACCACCCTTCCCGACGCGACGTCCGTTTCCTCGTTGAAGATTTTGTTTATCACTTTCCGTTCTTGGGCACCTTTATGTACCGGACCGGTGGCGTCCGGGCCTGTCAGGAGAATGCCGAGCGGTTGCTCTTGAGCGAACGACTCGTTGCAGTTTTTCCGGAAGGGGTCAAAGGGATCGGCAAACATTACAGCAGCCGTTATCAACTCCAGCGTTTCGGCCGCGGCGGTTTCATCAAGCTCGCGCTTCGAACAGGGTCGCCGATTATCCCGACCGCCGTCATCGGGGCCGAAGAGATCCACCCAATCCTTTACAAATCAACTCTTCTCGCCAAGCCGCTCGGGATCCCTTACCTACCGGTCACCCCGACGCTCCCATGGCTTGGTCTATTCGGGTTCATCCCACTCCCCTCAAAGTGGTCGATCCATTTTGGCGAACCGATCCTCTTCGAAGAGTACGGCCCGAAGGATGCCGAGGACCAACTGCTCGTCAACAAACTCTCTGAAAAAGTCCGCGAAAAGATCCAGGCGATGATCGTCGATGCCCTTAAGAAGAGAAGTTCTGTCTTTTTTGGTTAATGGTTCGACAAGCTCACCATGCCTGAGTAAAAATAATGGACACCCTGAGCCTGTCGAAGGGTCAACCCTTCCAGAGTTGGGTCTGGATATTCTTCTTGATAATCTCAATGGCTGGTTGGTCAAACGGATTAATCCCCCAGAGTTCTCCGGCAAAAACGGTCTCCACCTGGGCCTCAAAGAGGAGTTGTCCCAACGTGAAAGGGTTCAAGCTGGGCAGTCGATAGGTCAGGTTCGGACGCCTTTCGCCAACGAGGGAATCGATGGTTGCCTTCTCTTCAATCTTCAAAAGTTCACCCAACTCCATCTTCTGGAGCTGACGTCCCTCTAGGCCAAGAGAGGTCGGGCTTTCAGGGATAAGGAGCGACCCCCCTTTTTCAACGGTCACAAAATTGAGAAGCTTGTCGTTGGGGCCCTCCAGATAAAGCTGGAGCTGTGAGTGCTGGTCGCGCACCCCTTCGGCGGCAATCGGCGTCGATCCGGCAAAAACTTTCTTCCCTTTCAGCGAATATTTTTTCCCCAGGCTTTCGGACCAGAGCTGACAGAACCAATCACCATAGGTATGAAGTCTTTCCGCGTAGGTCATCACAACCCGAATCTTCTTTTTCTTCCGCACGGCAAAAAGGTAATGAATAATTGCTGAAACGATGGCCGGATTCTGTGGTAACTCTCTCTTACGTGTCCGCTCCTCCATCCGACGGGCCCCCGCAAGGAGTTCTTCAATATCCAGTCCAAGACAGGCAGCGGGAAAAAGTCCCGCGGCCGTGAAAACAGAAAAGCGGCCCCCAACGCCTGGAGGGATCGGGAACGACTCCAATTTTTCTTCCGTCGCCATCTTTCTAAAGGCACCTCGAAAGGGGTCGGTGATCACAACCACATGACGCCGGTACCCGATGCCCAATCGGTCTTTGAGGAATTTTCTTAAGATTAAAAGCGCCGCCATCGACTCAAAGGTTTTTCCCGACTTGCTGACAACAATAAGACAGGTCCGCTTCGGTTCGAGTTCATCCAGAATCTCCTGAAAACGGGCCGAGTCAAGGTAATCAATAATGGTAAAACGCTTCTTTTTGTCATCCCCGAGGGCCGAGAGCAACAGCCGAGCCCCAAGGCAAGAGCCTCCCATCCCCACAATGATAAAATGATCGAACTCTTTTCGCTTGGTTTCAACCGACTTCAAAATCCGTTCAACCTCTTCTTCGTTGAAAGGAAGATCCCAAAAGGGAAGCTGGCCCAAGCGCCTTAGGTTATTAAGCCCCTTCTGAATAGTTTGGATATTTTTGCCGAGCGATTCAATCTGGGTGAGGGTGATCCCGTCCTGCCTCCCCATCTTCTCAACGAGGACGTTTTCGTAATCCAAAAGAAGATCAGCGCGGGACATCAGGATCGCAACTCTAGAGAAAGAAGAGGGCTATTGCAATTTATTTCTTGGGAGCATCCTTGGGGAGGATTCGCCCTTCGATTTGAACAGCGATCTGGCTATTGGGAAGCGAATTAACAATGGAGCCGTTATTGCCGGAAACATTACTGAAGGTCCCGAAACCAACAAGGGTATGACTACCCCCTGAGTTGCTTGTATCATCAGCAGAGAGCGAACGGCCAACTAACTGACCGTTGACAACGTTCAGGCCAGCTCTCGATAACGTCGCCCCCTGATTAAAAACAGACGGGATCGGCAACGCCTGCGTTGTCAGCGTGATTTTTAGATCGGCCTGAAAGGCACCACCCGACTCCCTCATCTTGATCAACAGATCCTTAAGCTCAAGAACTCCTGCGGCGTCGGTGTAAGTTCCCGAAACTTCCGTATCGGTTGTGATGATGGTATCTCCAGGAATCAAACCTCTCACATTGGGGTTCAATGTCGGTGGAAGGACAAATTCATCGTCATCGGTGATCTTTGGAAATCTGAAAGTCCCACCCGCCCGATCAAAAGTAACCTTCAGATCAACCGGAACAAACGGCCTTGCGGTCACCTCCGGATCGGAGGTCAAGGGATCATTTTGTAGTTTTTGAGTGACACTCACGAGACGTGTGATCTCAAGCGTCCTCTCACCATCAAAATCGACGGCCACTGCCGCCTCACTCCCACTGGAACTGGAACAGCTGGCACCCTCCCCCGTTGTGACCCCATCCAACTGTACCTGATAAAGGGCTTGAGAGGGGGAATCGGTCGCCACCGTCAGAATTGCCTGATAGGGGGCTTTTGTCGTTTTGGGTGAGTAACTGACTTTTAAAACGTACGGGGTTGCTGGAGGAACAGAAACATCTTCAATCTTGCCTGACGTGCTTTGAATTTCAGTGTCGTTTCCGATCTTGATCGACTCGAGAGCAAAGCTGCCATCCGGATCGGTTCCCGCCTCA
>JAUSKE010000072.1 GCA_030649435.1 Deltaproteobacteria bacterium | reverse complement strand
CCGATTGCCGGAGCGAAAGAACAGTCTGGGTCACATCGCCGGCAACGATATAATTTTTGACCCGGCTGACCGCTTTTTTAAAAGCGGCGGGGGACCAATTTAATTTCGTAGGGGCACTGCTTGCTGTGCCCTCTTTCTTGGGCGCACCAAGGGGCGCCCCTACACCAGAATCAATCCTCAAAGAAATCTCTTTCAACCTCCGCTCTACCTCTTTCAGCCGATCTTTCGTGGCAAACCCGATCAGATCCAGTCGATGCCGAATGTTGTCAAAAACAAGAAGGATCTCCGGGATCATGAAGAAGCAGTCTGGTGCGGCAAGATCGTCTTTTACCTTTCGACCACCGATCTTTTCAAAATGGCGAATCATCTCGTACGAAAGGTAGCCAACCGCCCCACCAAAAAAGCGGGATCGCTGTTCATCCTTTTGCGAAGAACTGACAATCTTAAAAGAACGAAAAAACTGTTCCCACTCCAAAAAGGGATCTGTAACTTTTTTCTTCTTTTGCCGTCCGGCGAGCGTGAGGATCGTTTGCGTTCCACGGCTTTGAAAAGTCGCCAGTGGTTGAAAACCAATAAAGCTGTACCGGGCCCACTTTTCCTGCCCCTCGACGCTCTCGAGCAAAAATGAGGGAAGGCCTGGTTGCCGGATCTTTTGATAAATCGAAACCGGCGTCTCACAATCAACATTCTTGTGGATCAAAACAGGGTAAAGAGGTGTCTGGATCACAAGGTCCCCTTCTTTCTCCAGTCTTGTAAGACTTGGAGAACGGCCGGAAAGATCGTCAGCGAGGTGATCATGCAAGAAACCATGCCGATCATTGCCACTTGGCCGATCGAAGCAAGCCCCCTGTGGTTTGCAAAAACGAGTCCCATGAATCCAAAAATATTCATCATCGAAGAAAGAAAGGCGGCCTGACCGGCAGTCCGAACAACGGTCCAGACCGAGGTAAAGCCTTCTTCAATGTACCGGTGGTACATATGAACGCCGTTATCAATGGCAGTCGCGATGACAGCAGGAACGACCACCATGTTATAAAAATTAAACTTTAAGCCAATGAGCGCCATAATACCACACATCCAGAAAACACCACCGACAATCGGAAGCATCACAAGAGCTACACGCAGTGGCTTACGAAAATCAAGGGCTACAAAAAAGAGAACACCTAGAAGAGTCAGGACAATCGCCTTGGTCGAATCCTTGAGCATGGCACGCAGGACTTCTGCGAAGATGATGGCGTCACTCGTGGCATAAAAGGTTTTCTGTGGCGTCACTACTGACGCCACTTCATCCCGAAAACGCATCGCAATCTGCCCATCCGAAAGTTCAAAGCGGGGGTCCGAAAAGACAAAAACAACCTGCCCCGGGATCTCTTTTCGACCATAAAAGATCCTTTTCGCATCCTCCGGAACATCGGCAAGAGTCACCTCCGTCAGTTCGAGCGATTGCGTGAACTTTTCGATGTCTTTCTCCCTCTTCCCCTTCACAAACTTCCTGATGAGAGGATCCTCCAGAAGCTGTTTGATCTCCCCAATAACCTTGAGTTTCGCCTCTTGATCTCCAGGGACCAAATCACTCGCAATCTTGACACGATCGATCAGGGTTTCGGCAAAAGAGTCTTCCGTCCCCCTTTCTTTTTTGGCCAACAGCGCTTCTTTAACCTGCAACGCCTCTTTATCATTAGCAACCAAGAGCATTGCCGGGTTATTCCCTGCCGGGATCACCAGGCGAGTCTTGGCGCGAACCTCATCATAGGCGGGGAGGAACGGTTTCAGCTTGTTAAAATCGTACTCGAAGTGGAGTCGTGAAACAAAGGGAAGACAAAAAAGAGAGAGCGCCAGCGTGCTCCAGAAAACAAGCCTCGCTTTTGGGAACCGATGTCGTCGGTTATGACCAAATAAACTTTGATGGATCGCCCGAACCTGAAGCCAATGATGCTTTTCCAAAAGGAGGATAAGCGGCGGCAGGATCAAAAGGTAGGCCAAAAGAGAAATGATAATACCAGAACCGGTAATAAGACCAAATTCCGAGAACCCCTTAAAATCGTTCAGACCCAACAATAAAAATGGAACCCCTGCCGTTGCTGCACTGGTGAGCGATGACCGACCAACACGAAGGGTCATTTCATGGATCGCCCCTTCCACATCCCGGCCAGATTCTTTTGCCTCCAGATACCGCGAGAAGAGATGGATCCCAAATTCGACCCCCAGGCCGGTGAGGATAGAAAAAAGAAACGAGGTTACAAGATTCAGGTGCCCGACAAGAAAGGTGGTCAGACCAAATGTCCAGGCGAGGCCCGCCCCCATCGGGGCAAGGACAACGAGCAAGGCGATCAAGCTCCGAAAGCGATAGAGGAGGAGCAGGACGACACCGATGGAGGCGATGATCCCGGCAACGGTCAGGTCATGAATGAGGGTATTGTATTCGTTGATCCTTGTTTGAAAAGAACCGGCGTAATCGACATGAAGATTAGGATCATATTGTTTTAGATCAAAACCTTGAACGATCTGCCGGACTTCCTCTGTTAACTTCTTGGCAAACCCAAGGTTGGAGCTGCTCCCGATCGGGTAAACATGAATAAGAAAAATAGTGCCGTCGTCGCTCTCATAATAGGGACTCCGCGTCCCTTCCGAATATTTTTCACGGTACTCTTTCTCAAGATCCTGGAAACCAAGTTTTTTCTGCTCCGTCTCATCTTCGAAGGAGAAAAAAAGCGGGCCCAGCTTTTCCCTTTGGACCCTCTGGCTGATCCGATCTCTGATCGCCTTGAGATCATCCAGATCAACATACAACAACTTGTGATTGGAGAAGAACGTATAACCTGGTTTTTTAAAAACAGCCCCCCTCACCAGCTCACTCTGCAAGAGCCGTTGGGTCAGGTCGTCGGCGAAACGGATCATGCCGTTTTTGTCCCGGCCATCGAGAACGATCAAAAGACTCCCAACCCCTTCCATCTTCTGGCGGACCTCTTTGATCAGCTTAACGCTTCGGTAGTCATCCGGAAGGAGTGAGGCGAGATCGGTCTGGATATTGCCAAAGAGATGAATCGCAGAAGGTGTCGCAGCCATTACGGAGAGGAAAATAAGAACAAGGGCAACCACCGGCCGCTGAAGAAAATGGCGGAGGAGGAAGCGGGCAATTCTTTCGTACATTGACTGTCGCTGGTACCAGAGGATCAGCTCAAAGTAAATACTCTTGCGGCAGCACCGAGGATACCGGCATCATCACCAAGAGCGGAGGGAACAATCTGAAGCCTCGCGGCGGTTTCTTTGTAGGTCCTCTTCCCGACTTCCTTCTTCGCCTCGCCGATAAAGAAATCCCAGGCGGCCCGAATGCCGCCACCGATAACAACCCGTTCCATCCCCAAGGTGTTCACCAAAGAGGCGATACCAACACCGAGATAAAAACCGACCCTTTTAAAAAGACTGATGGCAAAAGAGTTGCCGTCCTGAGCCAACCGATAAACCTCCTCCATCGTGATCCCTTCAATCTCTTTGTCGCACAAGCGGAGAAAATCACGCTTGTCGATCGCCTCGGGAGCCTCTTCGATCAGGATCTTCAAACCGGTCGCCGAGGCAAACATCTCAAGACACCCTCGCCCTCCGCAAAAACAGCGAGGCCCCTCCGTTTCGACAATAATGTGCCCAAACTCTCCGGCAAAACCGCGATCCCCATGCCAAACTTTTTTATCGATCACAATCCCGCCACCGATACCGGTCCCCAAGGTTATCATGAGATAATGCGGCCATTCCTTTGCAGCCCCAAGCCAACCCTCCCCCAGTACGGCAAAGTTAGCGTCGTTGTCGATTTCTGGTCGTCGCCCCAACAGTTTTTCAATATCATTGACGGCGTTCCAGTTCTTCCAGTCTTCAAAATGGGGGGAGGCATAGACGATCCCTTGCGCCGGATCAACGATCCCTGGCAGGCCAATAGCAATGCCCTGTAGTAGTGGCGGCCCAGCCGCCACTACACCTAATTCATCGACCACCTTCTTAAGCTGATTTAAAAAGTGACCCTTGCCCAAACGAGAATCAGAGGAGAGCCGGGCTCGCTTCAGGATTTTGCCCGTTTCATCCACCACCCCACCACGGATATTCGTCCCCCCCACATCAATGCCGATGGCTAGTGTCATAGAATGCCTCGTCCCCTAACATGACGCCTTTCACTTTACAAGAAGTTCACTCTCCACTATGAAGTCACCTATGCCCTCTTTCTATGTCTCTCCGGAAAATCTCAGCGCCGATTCGGCCTTTCTAAAAGGGAGCGAGGCGCGGCACCTGCGAACAGTGCTCCGTCTCGAAATCGGTGACACCGTCAATGTCTTTGACGGTCAGGGTCATCAGTTCAAGGGAAAGATCGCAAGCCTCGGCACAACGGTCCAGATCCACCTCATTGAAAAACATAAAGTACCGGAAGAAAGATTCCAAATCACCCTAGGCCAGGCGCTCTTGAAGAGCGACAAGATGGAATTTGTGATCCAGAAGGCGACCGAATTGGGAGTTTCAAAGATTATCCCGTTTTCCTCCTCGCGAACAATCCCCAAGGGTGATTCACCCAAAGGGACCGAAAAAACAACCCGATGGGAAAAAATTGCGCTCGCCGCCGCCAAACAGTGTGGCCGAAGCAGCTTGCCAGAGATCGTACCACCACAACCGCTCACCCAACTGCTTGATGGCGTGGAGGCCACGGCGGTCAAGCTCATCCTCTGGGAGAGGGAAACCAAGAACCGCCTGAGGGATATTTTAAGGGAACCGGCGGTCGGTACGGCACTTCGAAACATGCCTGCGTTTCAGATTGAGAAAGTAGTCTGCCTCATCGGACCGGAGGGAGGTTTTTCGGAAGAGGAGCTGGAAGAAACAAAAGCGGCCGGTTTTATTCCGATCACGCTCGGCCACCGGATCCTTCGGGCCGAAACCGCAACCATCGTCTTTCTCTCCCTCCTTCAACATGAATTGGGGGTTTTATGAGTCCCTTCGACCCTTCGACTACGCTCAGGGCGCAGGGCAGGCCTCTTGTATTGGCCCATCGCGGAGATACCGAAACGGCAGTTGAAAATACGCTGGAGGCGATCGATTCTGCCCTCAAACTGGGGGCCGACGGCGTCGAGGTCGATGTCCGGCTGAGTGCCGATGGGGTCCCGTTTCTGTATCACGACGAAAACTTTGAGCGACTCACCGGAAGGGGGGGCCGGATTGAGGGGCGAACTGCGGAAGAGATCAAAAAAATACGGCTTGGAGGGCGATACAAAATCCCAACCCTCGAAGAAGCCTGTGACCTTGTCAAAGGGCGTGGCCTCTTTAATATAGAGCTAAAGTGTTCTCTAATTAATTCAATTCAACTGTCTAATTCTATTGGTTCTATTATTTCAAAATACGACTCAGAACAGTTCTTGATTTCCTCTTTCAACCCCCTCCCCCTCTTCTACTTTAAGAAGAAATTTTCCTCCGTTCGGTGCGGCCTTCTTTTTTGGGAGGGGATGTCGCTCCCCGGAAGAAATGCTTGGGTGCGTCACTGTCTTAGGCCATCCTCCCTCCACCTCTCGCTCCGGCTCGCCACAAAAGAAAGGGTTGAAGCTTTCAAAAAAGAGGGGTACAGGATTTTTGTTTGGACCGTGAATGAAGAGAATGATATAGAACGGGCCTTATCGATGGATCTGACCGGTATTATTACCGATCATCCGAGAAAGGTTCTCGAACGAATCGACAGAAAAAAATGAGCGAAGAATTAATTGACACGTTCCCGGAAGATAAAACCCAAGAAGAGAGTTTTGTCTTCAAACTCGCCTCGCTGAACGACCGCTTTGCCGCGTTCGTTCTCGATTCGATCATCTTGGGGTACCTTATCTGGATCTGGTCCGGCACCTTGACCCTCTTTTTCAAGGGGGAACTGCGCCCGCTCCCCCATTTCCATGGCTTTCAGCAGGTCCTCTTTCTCTCCACTAGCCTCTCTTTTATCTTTCTCTACCACCTCCTCTTTGAGGGGATTTTTGCCGCTACGCCAGGCAAGCTCTTGGTCGGTATCCGGGTCCTTCACTCAGAGGGGCGCGCCGCTTCGCTCTTCTCAATTATTCTTCGCAATCTCATCCGCTTCATCGATCTCTTGGGCTTCCCAATCTTTTTGATCGCCCTGATTGAAGGGACTCGAAACCGTCAGCGGCTGGGAGATATCCTCTCCCAAACAATCGTCGTCAGGCAAAAGTCAGACAAGCCTATTGAGGAGGAACGCCGCTACGCCTCGACGCTCCGACGGACCCTCTGTTTTGTGATTGACCTCCTCCTTTTTATTGGGTGGGTCGGCGGCTACCTCTTAATGATCCCTGTCGGTCAGGGTCCGTTAAACCTCCTTTTTTTGAATCTAACCCCTCTCGTCGCGCTCCTCTACCTCTTCACCTTAAATCTCCTTTTTGAGGGGACACCCGGCAAGCTCCTTCTTGGCCTCAAGCTCTCGCAGGAATCAGGCCAGCGGATTGGTATTTCCGGGATCTTGACCCGATCACTTTTTCTCCCTTTCGATCTGAATCCGGTCAGTTACCTCTGCACCCTTCTTTCACGAAAAAGGCAAAGACCTGGGGATACGGCAGGACGGACCGTCGTCATTCGAACTGCCTACCGCTGGTACTACCCTCTGATCTTTCTCGTCTCCCTCATTGTTGTCAGTTCCCTGGGCACCCTCGGCTGGCACAACCCCAAAAACTTTTTAGAAAAGGGTTACGACATCAACATTGCCGGCCGGCCGTTCGAAACTGAAAAGTTGGAACCTTATTTGAGTCAACTGGATCGAATCCCATTCTACAAACTCACCCCTCTTCTTGAAGAGATCAAGGGGAAGATCCCTTCGTTACCGTCAATACCATTTCTTAAAAAGTAAGGAGATCTCTATGTCGGGTCATTCCAAGTGGGCCACCATAAAAAGAAAAAAAGGGGCTTCGGATGCCAAACGGGGAAAGGTCTTTACCAAGGTTATCCGCGAGCTAACGGTGGCTGCCAAGGCCGGTGGTGGTGATCCCAACAATAACCCCCGCCTTCGAACAGTTCTTGAAAAGGCCAAGGCGGCCAATATGCCTCAAGATAATATCACCCGTGCGATTAAAAAAGGGACCGGGGAGCTGGAAGGGGTCAATTATGAAGAAAGCACTTATGAAGGGTATGGCCCCGGTGGTGTCGCCATCATGTTTGATGTCATGACCGACAACAAGAACAGGAGCATTGCGGAAATACGTCACATTCTTTCGAGAAATGGTGGTAATTTGGGAGAACCTGGTTCTGTCTCTTGGGTCTTTTCCAAAAAAGGGATCCTCCATTATGACAAGTCAAAAGTCAGCGAGGAACAGCTGATGGATGTCGCCCTTGAGGTCGGTGCTGAGGATATTAAGGACGAAGGGGAAACTTTCGACGTCTGGACCGATCCTCATACCTTTGAAAAGGTGAAGAAGGACTTGATCGACAAAGGATTGAAACCAACCGATGGAGAAGTCACCATGGTTCCGCAAAACACTGTCCCACTCGTTGGTGCTGCCGCCGAACAGATGATCAAGTTGATGGAGGCGCTGGAGGATCATGATGACATCCAAAATGTTTATGCCAACTTCGACATCCCCAAAGAGGTGATGGAAAAGATTGCAATCTAGATGAGAATCCTTGGGATAGACCCTGGATCGCTGGTGACCGGTTACGGAGTTCTTGAAAAGAATGGCGCCGACATTTTGCATGTTGATAGCGGTGTGATTGCCCCCTCCCCTCGCAAACTTTTTTCGGCCCGTCTCCACGAAATCTACACAAACTTAGGAATTCTTCTCAAAAAATTCCGCCCGGATGAAGTGGCGATCGAAGAGGTCTTCTTCGCGCAAAACGTTCGGTCTGCCCTCAAGCTGGGAGAGGCCCGAGGTGTGGCCCTGCTTGCGATTGAAAATCAAGGACTCCCGATGTTTGAATACAGTGCCCGCGAGGTGAAGCAGGCGATTACCGGCTATGGGCAGGCGGATAAACAACAGGTCCAAAAGATGATCCAGCGGCTCTTAAAATTGCCCGAACCGTCGGCGGTCGATGCCTCCGATGCGCTGGCCATCGCCTTTTGCCATTTCCAATCGAGGAAGATGAAAAGCTATGATCGCGCGTCTTAAGGGAACTCTCGTCGTTAAAGATAAAGACCACATCATTATCGATGTGGGAGGGGTTGGCTATAAAACCTTTCTCTCGCTTTCTTGCCATGAGCGTCTTCCAGCTCTCGGCCAAACCATCGTGCTTTTGATCCACACGCATGTTCGGGAGGGGGAGATTTCGCTCTACGGTTTTTTGGAACCTTCCGAAAAAGAACTCTTTGAAAAACTGATCACCGTCTCCGGTATCGGCCCGAAACTAGCCTTAACGATCCTTTCGGGGATCGCCCCGGATGAACTAGCCGCCTCTCTCTATAAGGAAGACCTTGTCCGCCTCACCGCCATTTCTGGTATCGGCCGTAAAACAGCGGAGAGGATGATTGTGGATCTTAAGGATAAACTGGTTGGTTTTATGGCGACCCATCATTCCTCCAAGATGGAACCGGACGGCAGCAAGCGGAGAATCTATGACGACCTCCTCTCCGCACTCACCAACCTGGGTTACACCCGCCAGATCGCCGAACGAACGATTTCCCAACTGACCTTAAAAGAAGGTTTGCCAATTGAAACAGCCCTGAAAGAGGCGTTGAAGTTATTGGCCTAGGCGAGGAACAAACCTTTTAGTAAAATCTTGCTTCCCTGGCCAAACTGGTTTAAAAGTAAGGCCTATGACTGCGGCACCCGACCCTAGGAGCCACTCGGAGCTCACTCCAATCCCGATCCCTGAAGATTTAGAGATCGAAAACTCTCTCCGCCCCCGAAATTTTGCTGAATTTATCGGTCAGGAATCGGTCAAAAAGAACCTTTCGGTCTTTATTGAGGCGGCCACAAAGCGAAAAGAACCGCTCGATCACGCCCTCTTCTGCGGTCCTCCAGGCCTCGGTAAAACATCGCTCGCCACCATTATCGCCAATGAACGGGGGGTCCAGATCAAGTCAACCTCGGGGCCAGCGATCGAACGACCGGGGGATCTGGCCGCTATCCTGACCAATCTGGAGCAAGGGGATATCCTTTTTATCGACGAGATCCACCGGCTCTCAAAAATTATTGAAGAGATCCTCTACCCGGCGATGGAGGATTTCAAGCTCGACATCATCATCGGTCAGGGGCCATCGGCGAAGACGGTCAAACTGGATCTGCCTAAATTTACCTTGATTGGCGCAACGACACGGGCCGGGCTTTTAACCTCCCCTCTCCGGGACCGTTTTGGCATCACCGCCCGTCTCGATTTCTACTCTCCCGAAGAGTTGATGAGGATTATCCAGCGCTCAGCCAAAATCCTCGCCGTCCAAATTTCGAGTGAGGGGGCCAATGAAATTTCTCATCGGTCGCGCGGGACTCCCCGTATCGCTAATCGGTTGCTCCGCCGCGTCCGAGATTTTGTCCAGGTGAGGCGGGCCGGTACTATTGATCTGATCGGTGCCAGAGAGGCCTTAACACTCCTGGAAGTGGATGAGAAAGGGTTCGACGCGATGGATCGAAAAATTCTTTTGACCATCATCGATAAATTTGAGGGAGGCCCCGTCGGTGTTGAGACATTATCTTCCGCCATCAGTGAAGAAAAAGAGACGATCGAAGATGTTTACGAACCGTTCCTGATCCAGAGCGGCTATCTGAATAGAACATCAAGAGGGCGTGTCGCCACAAAACTAGCTTACCAGCACTTGGGTCGACCGTTCAAAAACAAAGAGCAAGGGGCGCTCTTTTCATGATCAAACAGCTCTCCAATAACCCCCCTTTTCAAAAATTTACCATTCTGTCGGTCTTTCTCTTTCTTGTCGCAACCCTCTTCGGACACCAAGGGTTGATCGATCTCTACCGGATGAATAAGCTGGAGAACAAATTGCACCGGGAGATTACCGACCTCGGCCAACAGAGTAAAAAGACAGCCCTCCTGATTCAATCACTACGGGACCCCAACCGCTTGGAAAGGACAATCCGTGAAGAACTGGGGATGGTTCACCCGGATGAAATTGCCTTTGTTGTCTCGCCCTAGTGTTTGTACAATAAAAATTTGCTCTATGAAATAGAGTGAAGCTTTATTGTTTACAAACACTTGTGCAGCTACCTACAGTCTAAAATTAAATAGCTGCTGTACTAGAAAGGAAGCCGTGTCGAACCGATCTGTATGTTCGGCTTGTTGAGACGACCAGTGAGTACCAGTGGGAATTTCCCATCAATCCCCTTCTCTTTGTCGACAAGGGCGAGCAGAGGAAGTTTGGACCCCGCAGCGGGGCTTACCCCAAAGTTGCCGGTCAGGCTAAAGCGACTGTCATCCCAGTTTTGTGACATGTAGACCTTCCCCGCAAGACTTAAAAACAGATCTGGTCCTTTGAGTTCAATCGTTTTGAATTCCATACTCCCTTTATCAATCAAAATCTCCAGGCCTGATTTATCACTACCCCCAGCCATCTGGAGGAGAGGCAAGCTAAAAGGAATCGCCGATTCCCCTTCGCCTATTTTCATTTCGGATTCGAGCAGCTTCATCTCTTTAAAGGCGAAGACGACCCGTCCGGTTGTTTTTAACGGGTCCTGAGGAAAAAGTTCCAGCGACCCTTTGCCATCAATCCGGCTTGTAAGGTTCAGCCCATAACGGCTGGCCAAATAACCGAGATCCTTAAAATTAAAGTCGTTCAGTTCCCAATCAATGTGGGTATTACTCTTGCTGATGGCCAAAAATCCCTCCACCTCGCTCTTGTCGAGGGTGAAATCAAAGTTGACTTGAAAAGAGCCCCAGAGAAACGGCAGGAGTTTAAAGGAAAGTAAGGCCTTGTTGATCTTTACAAGTGTGAGTGAATTCTGCTTGATGGCTACGTCCCGAAGAGAAAGCCCCAAAAGAGGGTATGGGCGTAGTTTGCCAATGCTCACCTGATAACCTGACCCTAGGCTATTCTCGACCTCCCTGACAAGACGGCCCCGGATACTGTCATAGGGGAAGAGCATCATCAAAAAGAGGGTAAAAGAGAAGAGGCCCAGACCGGCATAGATGAAAAGACGAAGAGAAAGTTTCAATTAAGTTCCTTTTTTGAGTGTGTAGTTCGCAATCTCCAAAGAGACGTCCAAAAGAGCCCTATTTGAATACATCGGCCTTATCTGAATTTTGGTAATCTTCATCAGTCCAGAGGGATAATTCTCAACCGAATAGAGAAAATCAACTAATTGGGTGAGACTCACGCGCGAGAGTTTCAATTCAACCGCCTGCCCCTCCAGAAAATCGGTATCGACGTTCGGCTTGCCTCGGAGAGAGTCCAGGTTGGAACGGAGATTATTCTTGGAAGCGACTGTTTCAATCGCCGAAGGGAGAGAGCTGATCCCCACACCGAGCGATCTTTCCATCTGGTCAATCGCTTCTTTTAATTTTTGATACTCCTCGAGCTTCTCAGCAATCTGACGAACAGAGTCTTGCGAAGAGCCGATCTCTCTCTGTAGCGACCCCACTTTACTCGACATGATGGAAATCGGCAGCAAGACAAGGAGGATCACCACAAAACCCCCGACCCCCATCGCCACCAAACGGTTCTGAGGCGACAGTGCGACAAATGAGTTATAGAGATTCTCAACGCTAAAATGGGAAAGTAAAGAATATTTGGTCTTGAGTGCCATTTAGGCCTCCTCCCCCACCTTGACCTCAAGACTCAAGTCAAATTTGATTTCATCCTTAACCCCTTTTTTAACATTGCCGGTCGTCACATTTCGGAACAATGGAGAACGGGTCAACGCCTCTTTCAGGTGATCCACTGCCTCAAACGAGTTGGTACGGCCTTGAAGACGGATTTTGTTCCCCACGATATTCAAGTCATCCATATCCACCACGAGGTTTTGCTTGTCGGGAATAATCATCGACATCTCGTTTAAGAGTTTCAAAACAGAAAGACTTGTCTCTTCCTCAAGCTTTCTCTTCTTATCCCGGATCTCCTGTATTTTGCCACCGATCACAGAAAGGGCTGCTTGGGGGCGTTCGATCATCTTTTTGGGAGTTTCCGGGATGGTTGCGGTGACAAGGCTCACAACCTCTTTTCTGACCGACGTGACCCGGGACTGTAACAGCGAATAACTCACAAAAAAATTAATAACGGCAAAGAGAACAATGCCCGCTGCGAGCAATCCCACCTGCTGGACCACTTTCTGAAGGTCTTCTACGTCACCGCGGAAGGCAAACTCTCCGCGTCGAAACTGGATATCCGGAAATCTCCCCCCCATAGCCCCTCTCAAGGCTAAGGCAAGGGCAGTGGCCGCAATCGGGCGGCACCAGGTTGAGTCGCTGAGCCGATTAAAAGGAAAATCAAGGGGATCTAAAAAACTAACGTTCTTTCGCAGCCGAAAGGAGAGAAATTGATCCAACCCCTGGAGTCGACTCGTCCCTCCACAAAGATACAGAGCCTGAATTGTCTCAACGTTCGATTCCTGGAACGAAAGGAAGGTCTGCTTCATCTCAATCAGAAGTTCCTCAATAACTTTTCGGATCGCCTCGCCAACCTTTTGCCCCATGGCATCCGCCCCTTCCAGATTTTCGTTCAGCTGGCCCAATTCAATCTTGATCCGTTCCGCCTCCTCATAAGGAACGGAAAGAGACTTGGCGATCTCTAAGGTTATATCTTTACCACCAATAATGATCGTTCTCGTATATTTGAGGTGCGGACCGACAAAAATAGAAATTTCCGTCTTGGTATGGCCGATGTTCACCATCGCATAGGCCCCCTCGGGCTGTGCGATGCCCAACTTTAGAAGGTTCCCCAATTCCACCCCTTCACAACCCACAAAACGAGGTTCAAACTCAAGATCCTTGAAGATCGATAGGAATTTAACCAGATTACTCTTCTTGGCATAACTGATTAAAATTGAGGACTGGGCTTTCGAACTGGATAAAATATGGTAGTCGATCAGGAGATCTTCCATGTTAAAGGGGATATACCCCTCCATCTCAAATTCAATCGTGCTGTCGATTTTCTTGTGATTTGAAAAAGGGAGTTCAAGAACACGAGTGGCGGTGAGGGAGCCAGGGAGTGCGGTCAAGACCATATCTCCCTTCAGAGAAAAATCATCCACCAGTTTTTGGAGGGTTGCTGAAGCCGACTCTTCGTCACTTAAAAGCTCATTATGACTGATGACCCGTTCATAAAAATTGACGAGCTCAAAACCTTTGTAGGTTCGCTCAATCTCGGCGATTTTTATCGAGTAACTCCCAACATCGATCCCTAAAACCTTTTGCGGCATAATTTCCTTTTATTGCACTCTATAGTACAACATCTTCCATTCGTTAGAATTGCCCTTCGCATCAAGGACCACCCTCACCTTCAATTCAATATCACCTGACTGACCGGTCAAATCAAAAGAATAAAATCGGGTCTCTGTGGTAAAAAGTGACTGAATCGGTGACGACCCCGCTGTTGTGATCCCCAAGGCCTTGTTGATCGCCCCGGCTATGGCATTCGGTTCCTGAGTCAAGAGACAGCTCTGGTGGATCGCGTCCAGTACCTTGGCGAGCGCCTCCTCATCGTCAGGGCGTATCGGGGCCACCCCTTGTTGACTATTAACATACTTAAGGACAACCGCTTTGATAATCGCATCATCCGCAATACAGATATTAATTTTATTGCCCCCGTAAACAGTCAAAGAGGGCCCTGCAAGATTGAACAGGTCATCCCCCACACCACTCACTAGAAGAAGCTCAGCCAACGACGCCATTTTACCATTTTTCACCTTATATGTATACTCCGAACCGACATAGAGGCTGTCCTCATACCCCCCTTCTATACCGGGGGCCTCATTAATACGATCGTTTCGGTCGACCCAGTCAGCAATATTTTGAACCACCTTTTTGATCTGCTCTCTCTTTTTTTCAAAAACAGGTTCGAATCTCTTTTCAAGAAAAAGAGTCTCGAGAGTTTGTTTCTGCTCTTCATAAGGATCTGAACCTGCGGTCCTAAAGAAATTTAAATTAAGCTTTGATTCTTCTGCCTCGCAATGAACGGAAAAATCCCCTTCAAAATCCAGAAAATCCTTGGCCTGTTCTTCTCTCAAAAAAGAAAGGTCGACCTCCCCTTTCTTTTCTTCTTCGGGAGTCTTCTCTGGCTCCTTTTTCTCCTGTCCTTCTCCTTCCCCTGGCCTACCCGGCAGGGCAGGCCCTCCTTCTTCGGTCGCAACCAACCCCCGAAGGATCGCGGTTGAGAATGGGAATTGTTGGCAGATTGGCTGACTGGGGACACCGGCCTGCTGCAACTGGGAGGCGAACTTACCGCGGATCTCTTTTTCCATCCCCATCTCGAGCTTCGCCAACTGCAAGGCGGAACGGGCGAGATAATAGGCACGGAGTCGGTCTCTCTCGTTCAACGCCATGCTGTAAGAGACGTGAGAATTATAGGCAAACTCGATTGCCAGCGTCGTCAGCACCATGACAGTCCCCAAAGCGAGCATGAGGGCGATTCCTTTTTGATCCTTGAATTTCATAAATTAAAAATCATTGGGTCCCGGGGCCATTTCTAGAAGGGCGATCGTCGTAAAGAGAACCGGCTCTCCCCCTTCCTCCGGATTTTCTACCGTTAATGTCATTTCAACCGCTCGCGGAATTTTATTCGGCGTATCACTCCCCGCGGAATCCCACTCATCAAACCACTCCTGTCGTTTCGAATCATAATAACGAAAACTCAGCCCCTTGACCCGATCAAGGATGGGATAACCCTTGCCACCGATTGTCGAATCAGCATCCGGAGGTGAAGAGACCCTCTTCATCAAGGCAAATTCACCGGGGTTCTCTTTAGATGGTTCCAGATGATAGGTGATTTCCTCCTGGTCCGACTCCTTAATATCCTTCACGTAACGAACATGGGAAAAGGAAACAAAAGAGAGTTCATCCTGATCCCCCCCATTTTTCCCCACAAAAGTAGTCTTGCTGAGGATTTCCCCACTGGGGCTCTTTCCATTCTGTTCAGCCATCGGCGAATAAATGTAGGCCGAAATAAGCTCCTCCGTCATCCGGTCCATCACTAAGGCCACCCCCTGAAAGACCTCATCCCGCTTTTCAGAACGTTCCTTGGCCCTCATGTTGGAACCGGAGGCCTGCCAGACGATGATCGAGATGAGGGCCAGGATGGCGATAGAAACCATCACCTCGATCAATGTAAAACCTTTCTCGTTCTTTAAAAATTTCACTTCGCCCCCCCAGCTGAAGAAGGCTGCGTTGTGGGGGCTGCCCCGTCACCTGTCTGCACCTGAAAACTACTGGCCCCCGTCTTGATATTGGCGAGGTGTGTGGTGACACCGAAATTCTCCTCTTCCTCAAGTTCTTTCCAGAAAATGGTCACCTTGAGGACCCGCATCGATTCTCCAAGCTTGTCGCTGATAAAAGAAAGAAACTGTTCGGCACCGGCGTTCCCCCCTTCTTTCTGTGTCGGCATCGGAGGGGCCTCCATTTTTTTTAGCTTCACTTCCCAACGGAAGTCGGGGAACTTCTCGAACTCCCCCTGGTCCTCTTTAGCCTCGGGGAACTCCCCCCTTTCGATTTGATCCTCAAACTCTATGATTTTTTGATTCATCACCTGCCGGGCGAGCTGCACGGCAACGGAGAGTTTTTCCGAACGACCGGAACGGCGGAGGGAATTGCCCTGAAGACCGGAGATCGCCACAAGGGTAATGGCCAATATGCCAATGGCAATCATCACCTCGAGGAGCGTAAAACCGTTCTTCATTCCTCCCTCCCCGGCTCGAGATATTCAGAGCGGATCACCACATGGCCAGAATACGGTTCAATATCGAGAGAGTAGTGGGAATCGTCGTCTTCATTGCGAAGATTAACCACCGTGCTCGTCACATAGCCATTCGGAAAGAAAAAGGTGTAGGCCTTGCCGGTCGTCCTCTTTTCCTGGATCGGCCCCATCCAGACATCCTTCCAAAAAATCCCGTTCGGCAGCTTGACCGCCTTCAGGAGAAAACTCTCCTCCTCCGAGAATACCGATTTGAGGGGAGTCGCCTCTTCTGTCTCATCACCCTTGGGTTCCTTTTTCTCGGCCTCCGGTTTGCTCTCTTCGGTCAGCTCCTCTTTGCTGATGACGAAGGGATCTTTTGTTGATTCAACACGGTAGGTCTGGTCGTCAAAATTGTACTCGATCCTTAAATAAAGTTTTTCGGTGATCGCTTTGCTCCGAAGATAACGAATCGTCGAGGCGATTTTTGCCGAGGTCCCCTTCATCTGCACTTCAAAGATGTTAGAGAAAGAAACGGCAGCTAGACCAAACATGATCCCCACGATGGCCATCGCCACGAGGAGTTCGATCAGGCTCATCCCACGATCTGTAGGGGCAGATTTGAAACCTGCCCCCACAACAGAAATATCGGACATTATTTTTGACCTATCTCCCAAGAGTTGATGTCCGCATCCACCTCTTCTCCCCCCTCCTGGCAATCAGAACCGAGAGAGATGATTTCGTAGACGTTCCCATGAGGGCCTGGGCTGTAATAAACAAAGTCGCAGCTGAAGGAGTCCTTCGGGACTCGGCCACCTTTTAAATAGCCTCCCTTGGGATAGGTCAGCGGAACCCGACCGATCGATGGTTTCTCGATCAGGGCGGCGAGCCCCTGTTCCGTCACCGGATAAGAACCGTTATCCCGACGGTATTCATCAAGAGCCACCTCAAGATTTTTGATCTGCGTTTTTGTCGCACTGACCTTTGCCTGATCGAGTCGATCGAGCACGTTGACCGTGACGATCGTGGCGATAATCCCCAGAATGGTGACCACCACCATGATTTCGATCAGGGTCATACCACTCTCCGACTTCAGTATCCTCTTCCACATAAAATCTCCTCCTCTTGTTGTGATTTTTCTAAACACCCAGTTGATTCATTTGTAAAATTGGCAACAGAATAGACATGACAATAAACGAAACGATTCCCCCCATCATCAGGATCATGATCGGTTCCAGCAACGTTGTCAAAGTGGAGACGGTGTTGTCGACCTGACCGTCGTAGGTATCGGCGATCCGGATCAGCATTGTCTCAAGACCACCGGTCTTTTCTCCGATCGAAATCATATGCGTGACGATGGGGGGAAACTGGCCACTCCTTTTGAGTGGTTCGGCAAGACTCTCCCCTTCTCTAACGCTCGTACGGGTATTCTCTATGGCGGCGACCAAGACACTATTCTCAACGATCCTTTTGACAATATCGAGGGCCGTCAAGAGCTGAACCCCGCTCCCCAGAAGAGTTGCCAGGGTACGGGCAAATCGAGAAATGGCAATCAGTCGAAAAAGTTTTCCAAACAACGGGACTTGAAGAGTCATCTTGTCGTAGGCGAGCCTCCCCTTTTCTGTTTTGACGTACCTTCTCAAAAGAAAAAAACCGGCTATCCCAAGAATAATCAGGAGCCACCAATAATCTATCAATGTGTTGCTGATCCCGATCAGGATCTTTGTCGGCAGCGGAAGTGTCGCCTTGGCATCCTCGAAAATTTTGGTCACCTTCGGCACCACGTAAACGAACATAAAGGCCATCAGCGAGATCCCGACGAATCCCATAATGATTGGGTACATCAGCGCCCCAATAATTTTGCTCTTCAATCGGGCCTGTTTCTCCGTCAGGTCGGCCAAACGTTCCAAAACGATCTCCAGCGCCCCGGAAGATTCCCCGGCATTGACCATGTTGAGGTAGAGATCACTAAAGACATCGGGGTACCCTCTCATCGCATCGGCCAGACGGGACCCTTCCACAACTTTTTGTTTGACCGTCGACAGAACGGAACGAAGCCGTGGGTTTGTCGTCTGCTCGGCAAGGGCCGCCAACGAATCGACAAGTGGAATATTGGCCGAGATTAGTGTGGAGAGCTGGCGGGTCATTACGGCAATGTCTTGCGTCTTGATCCGCTGCAAAAATTTTGAAAACTCAATCTGACGATTGAAGCCCCCCTCTTTCGACCGTGTCCCCTCGAGATGAACCTCGATTGGAAAGGTCCCCATCTTGCGGAGCTTCGTTCGGGCAACCCGCTCCGTTTCGGCCTCAATCACGCCGCTAGAGCTTTTCCCCTTGGCATCAATCGTTCTGTATTGATAGGTGGGCATTTTTGAATATTAAAAACTCTAAACAGCGACAGTAGCGGTTCTCTCCACATCCTCTTGAGTCACTCGCAAGACCTCTTCCAAAGTTGTCTGACCGCGGAGTGCCTTCTGGGCACCATCTTCCCGCAAGGTGAGCAACCCTTTGGTCATGGCCAATCTTTTAATCGTTGTTGCATCAGTATTTTTCATCACCTCGGCCCGGATATCGTCATCCATCAGCAAGAGTTCGTGGATACCGGTCCGGCCACTGTAACCGGTATTCATGCAATTCTTGCAACCAACGGCCCGGTAGAGCTGTCGCCCTTTCAGGCTATCGAGCGATAACCCGACCTTCTCCAATTCTTCGGCGGTCGGGACATATTTTCGGGCGCAGTCCTTGCAAACGGTCCGGAGGAGTCGTTGGGCCAGGATACCCAGGACAGATGAAGAAACAAGAAACGGTTCCACCCCCATATCAATCAGCCGGGTGATGGAAGAAGCGGAGTCATTGGTGTGAAGTGTCGAGATAACGAGGTGACCAGTCAAGGCTGCCTGGACGGCAATCTCCGCCGTCTCCTTATCACGAATTTCGCCGACCATGATCACGTCGGGGTCTTGGCGGAGGATCGCCCGCAGACCGGCCGCAAAGGTCAGCTCAATTTTTGGATTCACCGGGATCTGGTTGACGCCAGAAAGTTGGTATTCGACAGGGTCCTCAACCGTGATAATTTTTTTATCAATAGAATTAATTTTCGAAAGAGCGGCGTAGAGAGTTGTCGTCTTCCCGCTGCCGGTTGGTCCCGTCACCAGAATGATCCCATGGCTCTTTTCGATCAGCTTGTTCATATGTTCCAAATTCCGTCCCGTCACACCGATCTGTTCTAACTCCAAGAGGACCTGACTCTTGTCCAAGAGACGCATGACGACCGATTCGCCAAACGAAGTCGGTACCGTTGAAACACGAATATCGATATCTTTGCCGGCAATCTTGATACGGATCCGCCCATCCTGAGGCAATCGCTTCTCGGCAATATTCAGGTTGGCCATGACCTTTACGCGGGAAATAATCGCCGCCATCGCCTTTTTTGGCGGCCTCAAGACGTCATAAAGAATACCGTCGATCCGGAACCGGACAACAAGTTCTTTTTCGAAAGGTTCAATATGGATATCCGAGGCCTTTTGTTTGACCGCCCGGAACATGAGCGAATTTACTAACCGGATGATCGGCGCTTCGTCGGCTGATTCCAAAAGATCCTGAACCTCTTCCAGCTCCTGACCCAAGGTATCCAGATTTTCATCCCCGACATCCACCTTGTCACCGGTTTCACTAATTTTATTGTAGGCCAGGTTGATGGCGCTCATGATCTCGTAGGAGCTTGTGATCAACGGTTTGACGGAGCCACCAAAGAGGAGCCGCAAATCGTCGATCACCACATGATTGAAAGGGTCGGCCATCGCGACAAAAATTCGCCCATCCTCCCTCTTCAACGGGAGGACCTCATTCTTTTTGGCATAATTGATCGGCAGGTCTTTGATCAGATCGAGCGGGATTTCTTCGGGCGTCAACTTATTCAGGTAAGGCATCCCCAACTGGATTGAAAGCGCTTTCAAGATATCTTCCATTCGGAGATGTTTGAGTTGGACAAGCGCTTCGCCCAGCTTGACCCCTTTCTCCCGTTGGACAGAAAGCCCTTCTTCCAACTGCTCTTGGGTGAGAGAGGTGTTCTCGAGAAGAATGGCCCCTAAACTACGATCTTCCATGGGGTTCGATTATAGCACAAAACAGAAGGTTTTCAAAGGAATAGCTTTAACTGAAGGCTTAATACGCGAGATCGCTATCTTCGTTCTGCACCGGTGGGAGCCCATTCTTCGGTGTCGACAAAGACCTCTTTTCCGGCTCCTTCGGGGTCATTGGGGGGGACGACTTCTGGTACTTGGCCTCCTGTTTCTCCGGTGTTGGGGCTGTCGGGGTTGCCGTTGGAACAGAAGGAGGAGTTGCCGGCTGAGCCGGTGGAGGAAGCTCCCCTTGGTACTCGAGCAGCGTCTTCGCATGCCCCTCGATCGCCTCACGAATATGTTTTCTCTGCCGCTTGCTGTAATTCTTGTCGATGAAGGTATTCCTCTCCTCGATTTTTCTTTGAAGGATCTTGTTAAAGTCCCCCACATCCCGGATGATGTGCGGGGTGATAAAAACAAGCAGGTTGCTCTTGACCTTCTTTTTCGTCCGGTTCTTGAAGAGCCATCCTAAAATGGGGATATCCCCCAAGAGAGGGATTTTATTTATTTCGGTGCGAACGACATCTTCCAAGAGGCCACCAATCACGATCGTCTGGCCATCATTCGCCATGACCGTCGTCTCGACCGACCGCTCCTTTGTGGAAGGACCGGCGACAGCGGTCAACGGTCCAGAGGTATTCAGAATGTCCGATTTCTTCTGCTTCAATTTAAGTTTGACCGTATTCCCCTCATTAATCTGTGGCGTCATCTCGAGGGTCAAACCGACCGGCTCACGGGTGAAGGATTGGGTGGTCACCCCTCCCTGCCCGACTGCCTGACCTTGGGAGAATGGTTCCTTCTGGGCAATTTCGATCGTCGCCTTTTCGTTGTCGAGCGTCAGCAGATTCGGTGTCGACAAGACATTCACATCGACATTTTTCTGCTGCGCCGTCAGGGAGGCAAAGAACTTCGGCACCGTAATCGCGTGGGCCGCACCGTCCGCACCGGTCACATTGACCGTCACGGTATCGGTACTGACAACTCCGCCTGTCAGACCACTGTTCCCCTGGTTCACCCCCGTTGAACCACCAAGAAGGGCCCCGAAGCCAAGGGCGTTGTTCCCGGCAATCCCGAACGGAAAACCACCCTGACCGGCAATGCCAAGGCTCTGGTCTTGATCGATCACTAATTCCATCACCACCGCTTCAACAAAAACCTGACGACGCGGGATATCCAACTTGTCGATCACCCTCTCCACCAGCGTCTCATAGTCCTTCTGCGACGCCATGATGATCAGGGCATTGGTATTTTTATCGGCCGAAACGTTGACCTTCCCTTCCAGCTCAAAACCGAATGCCGATCCGGCCGCCGACGGAGGGGCCCCGGATGTGCCCGGCTTGGAGCCCGCAGAGACCGCGTTTGTGAGACTCGTTAAGGTCTGAGAGAGTTCGGTAGAGTCGGCGTTTTTAAGATAATGGACATGAATTTTTCCTGAGTCTTTCGTCAAAACAGTGTCGAGCTTCGCAATCAAATTCCTAATTTGGGAGACCGCTATTTTGGAGGCCAAAACGATCAGGGAATTCGTTCGCTCGTCCGGGATCACCTTCGAAATCTTGGAGATCTCTTCCCCCTCCCTTCCCGGTGTGCGACGCTGGGCTCCCCCAGCCGCATCTTTTTTATCGGCATCAAAAATAGTCTGGATCTTGTCGGCAATATCTTTGGCCGAGGCATACTTGATCGGGATGATCTCGAGGATCTCCCGAGGACCTGTCCGATCCAGTTCCTTCACCAGGGCATGGAGCCGAAGGATGTTGCTACCGGTATCGGTGATGATGATGGTATTCGTCGCCTGATAGGCAAACAGGTTTCCCTCTTTGGAAACCATCCCCTTGATCGCATTGGCGATGTCGGTAGCATTGATATTCTTGAGAGGGATCAGTCGGGTAATGAAGGCATCTGTATTGGGTGTCTCATCTAAGTACATCTGGATCGGTTTCGAAATGGCGTCCCGGAGCTGAACCACCTTGTGGAGACCAGCCGGTCCCTGAACAACGGTGTACCCAGCCACCTCGAGTGCCGAGAGAAACATTTCCCAAAGCTCGTCTTTGGTCACCTTGCGTTCGGTGATAATCGAAATTTTGCACCGGACCTTGTCATCCAAAAGAAAATTCTTTGATGTGAGTCGGCTGATCTGCTTGATCACCTCTTTGCAATCTTCGTCCGCCGTGTTGAAGTAAACCCCCTCTTCCGAGATCAACGACTCGGCCTGTTTCATTGTTTCTGGATTCGCCGGCCGGAGTTCGGTTGACACAGATTCCGGCATATTTTCAATCGGGGCCATTGGAGAAGGGGCCAACGAACCGGTTGTTGTCCTTCCCTGCTGGGGAGGGAGGGTCGGCAGTGCCGTCGGGACTGGTTCAAGTGTCACCGCAGGTGGGTAATTCGGCATCCCTGAAATCGTTGGGGGTGGTATCGCGGCCGGCGGCGTCGCCGCGGCCGAAGAGCTGGGGGAACTTGTTGGGGACGGTGTTAATTCAGCGGCAAAAACAAAACCACTCCACAAAACACCCATTAGAATCAAAACTGATTTAGCGAATTTCGTATTCAAGAGTTTTGTTTTGACCCTTTCTTTCTATATCAATCGTTAAATTCTTTGAGTCTTTCAGTTGCCCAAATAATTCCATCCCTCTTTTGATATCCATCTCCATGCCATTGATCTTTTCAAGAACGTCGCCCCTCTGTATACCTAATTTTGAAAAAAGACTACCTGGTTTTATCGAAAGCACCTTTAACCCGGCTGGCTTACCCCCCTTAAAGTTGGGGACAATCCGGACTTCTGTATACAACTTGTCCAGATTTCCCAACGCTTCATCAATCTCTCTTTGGTCAACGGTATAACGTCCCTTCCCTTCATCCACCGCAACAGTGTCGGGACGAGGGGCGCCGCCGGGCTCGGCTGGGCCCCCTTCTCCCTTCCCATGAACCTCCCCAGGCCCTCTGAGAATGGAAAGAGCCACCTTGACATCTTCAAGTTCGGCATACTCCAGCCGCCCCCCATTGGTAAATTCGATCCTGTCTTTGGCAACACGAACCAGTTTAGCCCCTTCGGCAAACCGTTTTTCGGTATCCCCCACAAAGTAGACATCCGTCCCGCCTCCCGTCCCGCCCGAAATTGTCGCCGAGGAGCGCCGGTCCTCACCATTCCCAACTGCCAAAAGCCCTAATATTTTAATCGGCAGGCCGGTCTTAACCGCTACCGCGTTGGGGTCGACCACCTGATCGCCCGAGCCATCAACCGCTGCCCCTGCCCCCTCTTCGGGAGCCATCTGGGCCGAATTAAAAACGTTACGTGCCACAATCGGCTCAAAATCTTCTTTCTCCGGCACTTCTTTAACAACTCGATCCTTCTCCAAGGGGCGATGCACCTGAATCTTAGCGGTCCCCCCAAGGAGCGCCGAAAGATACGTTGCTACCGTCTGGGCCGCAAAAAAACTGCAGGCGGCAATCGCCACCAAGTGAGCCACCCATAAGTACTTACGAAACGACAAAACCATTTTTTATCCCACATCATTTCTGTATAATTATGCTTAATGTAACATAATTTGACTCCCCCTCCAAGCGGTTTTTAAGCCTAAAACGGCTCTTCGCCAAGTTTAACCAAATGGTTCCGACATCCCCACCCCCATCAACCGTTTTGGGTTCTTATAGGGGAGGATGACGGTAAAACGAGCCCCTTTTTTTGGTTCGCTTTCGGCCCAAATCAGTCCATCGTGCATCTCGACAAACTGTTTGGTCAGCGCCAATCCCAAACCGGTCCCCTCATAACGACGGGTGTAGGAACTATCCACCTGCTTGAAGGTGTCAAAGATCAATGGCAGGTCCTTGGCGGCGATCCCGATACCGCTATCCTGCACGACAATCGTGAAAAAACCGTCACGGTAAAGAATCTCTCTTGTCCCCAAATTCTGTCTGGCCAATTTTTTAAGGTCCTTCTCAAAACTGATCGACACCTCGAGATTGCCCCCTTCGGGGGTGAACTTGATTGCATTCGAAAAAAGGTTCAAGAGGATCTGTTGTACCTTTCTCCCATCAGCATGAAGCGAGGGGATCGATTCTTGAACCTTTAGGCCCAAGGTTTGCTTCTTTTTTTGGAGGAGGGAGCTGATCGTCCGGCGGACCTTCTCCATCAACTCACCGATGTTTAGCGGTTCGACTCGAAGCTCCATCTTGCCCGCCTCCATCTTGGTCAGATCGAGCAGGTTGTTGATCAACTGAAGGAGGTGTTCGCCGTTATTCATCACCTCCTGAATGCTTTCTTTCTGTTGCAGATTCACCCCTCCCATCGCCTCCTCGAGCAAAAGCTCCGAAAAGCCGATGATCGCATTCAAGGGGGTTCGGAGTTCATGACTCATCGTCGCCATAAACTCCGATTTGGTCCGGTTGACCTGTTCCAGCTCTTCCTTCTTTCGGCGCAACTCCTCGATCAGAACCACATTGCCGATCACCAGGGCCGCCTGATTGGCGAAGCCTTCGAACATTTTGACAGCACTCTCTTCCAACCACGATTTTTTGGTCACCGCGCAAAGGGCGCCAAAAAATTTCTCCTCGGAAAAAAGAGGGGCTGCGAGTAATCTTTGAAAACCGAACTTCTTCTGCATTTTGCGGGCAAACCCCACCGCCGAGGCTGGTAAAACACCACGATCCAGAATCGAAAAATCAGACTCAATGAGCATTTTTCTTTTACGTATCGCTTCAAAGACCGGATTCGTTCGGTCATCCATCGGGATATAAAGGTCGTTCACTGAGAGCTTGGTCTCTTCCTCAAAGAAACGGGCATGCTCCGACTTCGGGTCGGAAAGAAACTGAAGCCGTTGTCCCCCCTCGTCGACCAACAGACAGAGGCAACCCTCATATTTCAACCCTTCTTTGACCCCATGCAGGATAGTCGCTATCGCCGTCGGCCGGTTCGCCACTGTTCGGACGGCGTAGGAGATCTCGTTCAAGGCCATCAGTTCATCGTTTCTCTGCTCGAGAGATCGTTCGCGACTCCGGTTCAGGCTCTCCGCAATCCGTATCGCCCAAACCATAACCGCCATTGCGACGAGCAACGAAAGCGGTCTCCAGAGGGGAAAGACTGTTTCTCCCAAGAGGAGCAGGGCTCCATAAAAAATAAGGGCGAGGATCCCTGTTAAAAAAGCGGTATGGTGATCATAAAAAAGACCGGCCGCCAACCCGTACAAGAGGTAGAGAAGGAAGAATGGGCTTTGTCCGCCACCGGTCAGGGTGATAAAGAGTGTTAGCATTCCCAAGTCCGCCACAATTTCGACAAGGAAGTAGAAGAGGACGTTCCGGTTTCGGACGATCTTCAGGTAAGCAATCGTCGTGACCGAGAAGAGAAGGCTTTCGATCAGGAGGGGTGAAGGTTTAACCCAGAAGAGATCTGACCAAAAGAAGATAACAAAGACCCAAAATGAGAGGTGGATCACCAACCGGATCCGGGCGGTAAAGATATGGCGGGCCGTAAAATCGAGAGCCTGAAGACCTAAGGCCTGGCGAAGAGATCGGATCATGAGCCGGAGGCAAGTTAACACGGCTCTGAAGATTAAACAAGCGTTGGGTGAATCACCCCACCCAAGCCCAAATTCAAGTTGACAGTTATTATCAATATATAATAATATCTGTCTGTATGAATCTGAACCCTAAAATACTCTTCTCTTTGCAGTCTCTCATTCCAAAACATCGCGGGGTTTTTACTATCAGCGATTTGAGCAATCTGTTTTTGGCCAAAACAGAGGTCGACGTTCAACAGAAGCTAAAGCCGTTTTTGAAAGAAAAAATCTTGAATCGTTTTTATCGTGGAATTTATGTCGCCCAAGATTTCGATAGGGAGTGGCTCTCTCAACAGATTTGTTCCGAATCGGCCATTAGCTTCGGCTCAGTGCTTGCCAAAGAGGGGCTCGTCGGAGCGATCCCTCAAAAAACGGTTTATGCGGTAAAAATAGGGAAAACAAGAATCTACAAATCCCCGTTGGGGCAAGTCGTCCATCTGGGATTTGCAGGGAGTGGTCGGGAAATGTGGTTTGGGTATAAGATGGAAACAAACGGTATCTGGTATGCCGATGCGGAAAAAGCCTTTTTGGATACCCTTTATTTTTATCAAAAGGGGCGTAAATTCTCATTCAACATTTATTCAGATATTCAGGTCGATCGTTTGAATCAAAAAAAGTTACAGCTGTATTTGGGCCGATATAAAAATCCAAAATTCAGGACATTTGTCCAAGGAGTCTTACATGGATACCGTTAAATCCAACGAATCGTTGCGTGTCCTGATCATCAATCATCTGGGGAAGCGGCTGGGGGATCACGCCATTCTTAAAGGCGGAATGGTGCTAAGGCTGCTCGACTGCCCTCGCTATACCAACGACCTCGACTATATTTTCATCCCCTTCAAATCCAAAAAAGAGATAGCGCCGATGATCGAAGAGGCTCTTAAAGAATTGGGAGGGATCAAGGTGCACCATCGATTCCATTCCACGAATGTGCGATTTGATGTTCTTTTGAAAAATGCGTTCGGGACTTTCAAGACGCAGATTGAAGCTAATGTTGCCAGTGATTGTGCGACACAACCGATGACGACGGGAGATTTTGCGAGACAGTTTCAGCAATCTCCACAAATTATCCGCGTCGTACGCTTTGATGTAATGTTGGCCAACAAGCTGGCGGCGTGGAACGAACGGCACCTCATGCGCGATTTGTATG
>JAUSKE010000067.1 GCA_030649435.1 Deltaproteobacteria bacterium | reverse complement strand
CATACATCCAGACCTGATGTAGGCTGGCTGAAAGAGGCTGCTGGTGACACTCGTGACAGGTTACCATGTGATGAGGTGACGTCGACCATTTTTTAAACGGCTCCTGCATAAGGTGGCAGGACTGACAAAAGTTGGGACTGTGCTGAACGTAATCATAAGAGGTATAAAGCAATGCCCCCGCAGCAACAGAGACCAGTACAATCCCAACCAGAGCCCATAGACGACCCCTTGTCAGTTTCATAACTCAACGGTAACACAACGCCTCGCAAAACAAGTTTTACTTCTTCAAGCCCTTCACGTACTCTAGAACCTCTTTCTGTTCCTCCGCCTTCAAGCTCTTACCAAAAGCGGGCATCTTTCCCTTCCCATCGGCAAGGTTCTTGGCGGCATCCGGTGAGAGCCCCTTGGAGAGATCACTCCCTGCCATCGCGGCAAGTCCCTTCCCCTCCGCCCCGTGACACCCCTTGCACTTCTGATAAACCGCTGCCCCATCGGCAAACGCTACACTGCTTGTGAAAAGCACCATCACCATCACTAACATTGTTTTTCTCATCATGCCCTCCTTTAAATATCGAGTGAATAAAGTTAACGTCTCAAAACCTCTTTCCGGATCTCTCTAAGCCACCTCTTCAATAATACCCGTCTTTGTTCGTTTTCCAGATCGGGCGGTTCCAATGCGACCGTGACGCCACCATAATGGCCCCTGGCTAAAGCAAGAACCAACGGTGGTTCCTCTGCTATTTTGATCTTTCCCTCTTCAAGACTCGAGGATTGAATCGGGTGGCCATTTCTCTCCACCACCCTAATCGACGCCTCAAAAACCTCCTTGAAGGAACCCCCATAAACGGTGTTCCGTTCTGCAGGGTCCTTGAAAACCCCCCGAGCGCCACCGAAACACTCCCCACTCAACATCACCAACCCGAGAAGGATCGCCTTCGCGAGATTAGAACATGCTTCTGATGTTGACAAACCCCTCATGCTGGCGTCCTCCGGCAGTGTCATTAACATCCACTCGACCTCCCAGATCAACCCTCATGTTTTCACGAGGCATATAGGTCAACACCGGAGAGACCTTGCTGAAGTTGTCCGAGCCATCGGTCCCGTTCACCCAGTCGTACTGCAGGGCGGTGAACCAGTTAGACGAAATCAGGTACCCGACCTGTCCGGAGATCCCCTTTGTCGTCTGTTCCAGATTCGTCAACAGGTCCCAGTTGTCATCCTTGCCGTAGATGAAAAGGGCAACGACATCGAACTTATCATAACGGAGGTTGGCCGAGCCAGCTGTCCTCCAGAAACGGTCGGCCTGGCGATTCCTGGAGTTATTGGAGGTATCCCATCCCAAATACCCAAAGCCTGCAATATTACTCCCGACCAACGGTCCCTCGGGGATGTCAAACCGCAACGTCCCGAAGAAGTTCTTGTACTCATTGGAATCCGAAAGAGAACTTCCGTTAGTCACCCCAACCGAATAGAGAAAATACTTCTGGTAACCATAAACTTCAACTGAAGGCTGCGGGCTTTCGATTGAGACTTCGTCGTCGTGGGTTGAGTTGGCGGCAGTGATCCCTCCCCCCAATGTTTTTTCCTGGGCGGCCGCAGCATAGGCCCCGCCACTCTTAAAGTCGGCCAGCGTAGCAATTTTCAAACTCGGAATCATCCGCAGACGACCTGATTGGCCGAGATTGTCCATCGGAGAGAGCTTCCCTACCTTTACATTCAACAAAGAGGTATCGAGAATATTATGGTACCCCAAGTAAAACCAGTTCGTTTTGATCGATTTGTCCTGAACCTCAGGCTCAATAAAGATAGAGGCATCCTTGAAAATGCTCCCTGCGACAAAAAACTGCACCCAGTCGGGATTCCCAAAGCTGGTTCGGATCTTTTTCTCACCGTTGGTCGTCAACTGATTCATTTCTACCTTGACAGGGGTCACGCTGATCCTGATCCCCATAAGATTTCCCAACTCGTCGATAAAGAGTTTGTTCTCTCCCACCTTCTTTTTGGTTTCATCACCATCCTGGGTCTCCGGCATCTGGTAGCCATTTCTTTTGAACTGCTCTCCAAAATAAGAGAGTCGTGGAAATGCCGTGTGGCAGGTCTGACAATTGACATTGTACTTACGGGCCCATTGAGCCACGGCGTGGGCATCTTTGGAAATGCCAACACTCAAAAAAGCAAAGGACAACACCATCACAACGATGCTCCCCCTCCTTGGCATGTTTGATTTCATAACCCCCCCTTGGTTAAAAAGTCGAAAGGAACGACGCAAACGTCGAAAGATTGCTTTCTCACTCTTCTCCTTTATTAGTGGATTTTTCGAAACAGCCCAATGATTTGAGTCAGGGAGAGGTATGATTGTCATCATCTTTATTCGAGGGCCATTTACTTCTTGATTCCCCATTCCGTCAATGAAAAAAGGTTCTGCAGATTCCGATCGGCCCACTCCTGTATCGCAGCGACTTCTCTTTCACGACCGGGAAGAATTTCCGGTCCCTCTTTTCCCTCACGAATCAAATGATGAAAGCGTCGCTGCGGGGCTAAAAATTGTGTCACCGGTGTCCGGCGGGTAGGGTCCAGCGAAACATGGGTCAAAAACCCCTTCTTTCCCTTCTCCTTTATAAAGGTGGGGAAAAGGCCGGTTTCGGAGGCCAGACGGGCCAGTTCGACCGTCTTCCCCTCTTCATATTTCCAACCAGTGATGCAGGGGGAAGGGACAAAGATGACGGAGGTCTCCGGACAGGCGAGCGCCTTTTCGCAAGCCTCGGTAAAATCTTTGGGGAAGGCGGGAGAGACTTGGGCCACAAAACCGGCTCCCGCCATGACGGCCAAGCCGATATGATTCAACGGCTCCTCCAGATTTCCAGGCACAAACGAGCCGGGCGGGGTCGTTGAGGTCTCCGCAAAAGGGGTCGTCGTCACCGCATATTGAAAACCGGTGTTGGCAAAAAACTCATTGATCAACACCACGATCGTGATTTTAGATTTTCGATGGATCGTCTGGAGGAACGAACGGAGACCGATCACGAGCGCCCCACCATCCCCCGAATTAGAAATAACCTGAATCGGTTTCTTCAAGGCCCCTAAATCAGTCAGCAAGTCTGCCGTATCCCTAATCCCTTCAGCCACCGTCGGCGCTGATTCAAAAACGTTATGGATGATGGAAAACGATTTTTCAAACTGGGTCGGCTCCGTATCACCCCGTCCCCAGGCGATCACATCCGGCCAGAAGAGGGTCGAGACCTCGCCGCAAAAAGTCCCCATCGTGTAAATTGTTTTAATCCCATTATCGGTCGAGCGACCGATATTCTGAAAGGCGATCGACTCCATGCAACCGACACAGAGGGTCGAACCGGGGCGGAAGCAACTCTCCTTCTGAGCAGACTCCTTATAAGGGACTGTTTTCCGCGGCGCCGTCACAAAACCTCCCCTTGGTGGACGAAACAGCGGTCCCCTCTTTTTTGTTGGGGGAGGAGCGAAAGGATTTTTTCCCTTGACCCGATTGAAACATCGGCTCCACCCAGTCCGGCAAAAAATCCATGGACCTCAATCGGCAGGCCAGAAAGCGCCTCACTCACCATCGCCGTCAGGTGTCCCGATTCGGTATGGAACGCATTGTTCACAACACCCACCCGTTCCACAGAGTGAAGAGCCTCTCTCAACAGTGCCGAGGGGAAAGGGGTCAGGAGTCGGACAACAATTAAACCGACTTTTTCTTTGGAGCGACGGATCACCTCATAGGCAGTGCCGGCATCCGGCCCCATCGCCACGATCACCTGTTTCGGATTTTCATCCATAAAATAGGTTTCAAACGGGACGATCCCGGGGCGACCAAACTGTTCCTCAAATTTCCTGGAAACCTTTTGAAGGACCGGCAGGACCTGATTGAGCCGCTTTCGTTGCCCCCACTTGAACCCCTGAAAGTGAGCGCTCGTGACACAACTCCCCATCGCCGTATCGCCAACGATCAGCCCCGGAACGGGGCATCGCTCCGGGATGAGTTCGTCTTGAAACTCGTGGATCTTGCGATCA
>JAUSKE010000061.1 GCA_030649435.1 Deltaproteobacteria bacterium | reverse complement strand
CATACCCCCTTACTGTGCAAGCGTTGTGCCCAATGGGGGATTAAGGACCTATCTAAATGATATTATTTAACTATTTATAAAATAGAGCCGCTTGCCGCCGAGGGGTAAAACGTCCCCCCTGCCCCTTCTTTTGGGGGGTTCTCTCCCCCCTAGAAACCCTTTGACTTTGAGTCGACGCATCTGTCAAAAACGCTGTATGCCTTACTTGGCTTTGGCCCGGAAGTATCGTCCCCAGACCTTTGAAGAAGTGATTGGCCAGGAAACGGTCACCGATACCCTTCGGAATGCGATCCGTCTTCAAAAACTCCACCATGCCTATCTCTTTGCGGGACCTCGTGGTGTTGGGAAGACCTCTCTCGCCAGGCTTTTTGCCAAATCGCTCAACTGTCAGTCTGGCCCAACCTTAAAACCGTGCAACAGTTGTGCTTTTTGTATCGAAATCACGGAGGGGCGATCACTGGATGTATTAGAGATCGATGGCGCTTCAAACACCTCTGTCGATGACGTGCGTGAGCTGCGTGACGGTGTCCGCTATATGGCCGCTGGTGGCCGCTATAAAATTTATATCATCGACGAAGTCCATAGGCTTTCAAACGCCGCTTTTAATGCGCTCTTGAAGACGCTCGAAGAACCGCCGCCGCATGTCCTTTTTATTTTTGCGACAACAGAGGCCGACAAACTCCCACTGACGATTCTTTCCCGAATCCTCAGATTTGATTTTCGGCGTTTAGGGGTGAGCGAGATTGCCAAGAGGTTGGAAGAAGTTTGTCGTGATGAAAAGATTGTTGCCGAACCGTCGGCCCTTCAACGAATTGCGCGCGAGGCCGGTGGGAGTTTGCGGGATGGTTTAAGTCTTTTGGATCAGGCGATCGCCGGCGGTGGAGAAAAAATCACTGGCGATTTTGTGGAAGGGCTCTTGGGTCTCACGCCACAGAAGACGATCGAAGCGCTTCTTCAGGCGATCCTTGAGCAAAAGATAGGAACGGCACTCCAAAAAATTGATGAGATCTACAGTGGTGGTGGCGACCTGCGGAAACTTGCCTTGAATCTTCTGGAACATTGCCGTGATCTTCTCCTTTGTAAAGTGACGGAGGGAGACTCTTTTCTCTCCGACAAGACTGTTGAAGAGAGGGAGATGATTAGGAAGCTCTCCGCACTAGGAAGCCGTGCCGATTTTGAGCGGCTCTACGAGATCTCATTTCGAAATTATCAGGAGTTGCAACGCTCGCCGCTCCCCAAGGCCCACTTTGAAGTGGCGGTTGTCCGGATGACCGATAGTATTCCGATCCAGCCGATTGAAGAGATCTTGGCCCGATTGGAATCAATGGAGGGAGATTCTCCGAAAGAGGTAGAAAAAAAGGTGGAAGAAAAAATCGTTGTCCCTCAAGAGGTGAAGAAGGATTGGGATGGTTTTCTCGCGGTCGTTCGTCGGGCAAAGCCGCAGATTGGGGCGATCCTCTCCCATGGAGTCGTCGAAACGTTTAATCTCCCCAAGATTGAAATTAACTTTCCTAAAGGGTCGGTCTATCCGGATATGCTCTCCGATGCCGCTTGGCAGGATCAGCTAAAAAAAATGGGACATCAGTTTTTTCTCCAAGAGATTAACTTTGCCTTTCATAAAACGGCAGAGAAGAAAGAGGAAAAGGCAGCCCTGATCGCTTCCAAAGACCCTCTTCTGTCGGAGGCGATCTCTATTTTTTCCGGTGCTGTCGCCAAGGTGATCTCGAATGATTCTTAACAAGAGTGATGCTCCTAATCCTCTGGAGCGATTGATTAGAGTCCTTCGGAAGTTGCCGGGGATTGGTGAGCGGAGCGCCTCGCGGCTCGCTTTTTTTATTTTGCGGGGTCCCGGTGATCTTGCCCATGAAATGGCGGAGGCGATTCTCGCGGTCCGGGAGAAGATCCATTTCTGCGAGCTTTGTCAAAATTTCACAGAGGTGAAGAGGTGTTCCTTATGCCTTAGCTCGGAAAGGGATCACAGTCTGATCTGTTTGGTGGAGGAGCCGGCCGATCTGGCGGCGATCGAAAAGGCGGGGACTTATCGAGGTCTTTATCATATTTTACATGGGGCGATTGCCCCGATGGACGGCGTTGGCCCGGAACAGTTGAAGATCCAGGAACTGTTGAATCGGGTCAGATCAGGAGGGGTGAAGGAGGTTGTCTTGGCGACCAACTCCAACATGGAGGGGGAAGCGAC
The DNA here is from genome assembly GCA_030649435.1 of Deltaproteobacteria bacterium. Taxonomy (GTDB): domain Bacteria; phylum UBA10199; class UBA10199; order JACPAL01; family JACOUP01; genus JAUSKE01. The sequence continues at coordinate 1,007 of JAUSKE010000061.1, read as the reverse complement.
CGCCCTTTATATCAAAGATCTTTTAAAAGGGATGTCAGTTCGGGTCACCCGTCTCGCCTCAGGCGTTCCGGTGGGGGGGGATCTGGAATTTACAGACCCAATGACCCTCGCCCGCGCCCTCGAATCAAGGCATCTGTACCCCTAGGAGGTTTCCCATCCCCGAATAATTTTTTACCCGGCGGATTTAAAAGTAGCACCTTTTTTAAAGATGGCGCGATAGTGCTACTAGAAGATGGGGGAGGAAGGATCGATCGCAATATGGTCGACTTTAACAGTCGTCTTATAGACCCTCGACTCCAGTTTTTCAGAGGACTGGCAGCCAATAATAATCCCGACATTTTAGAGGAAGAAGATTACCAACTGTTTCTTGGGACTTATCGTCTCAACCCAGGAGATAACGGGGTTCCAACCTTTGACGAAATGACCGCAGTCCTCGAGGAAGGGAATCAAAGCCACAACTGGCAGCGGGCTCTAGAATTACAGAACGATATCCTTAAAGATATCGTTTGTACCGCTTCTGTGAGGGAGGTGAATTACCTCTTTAAAGAGGAGGCTCCGAATATTTCCACCGCTTGTTCCGCCCTGACAACGAATCCAATTCCCAAACCGGTTGAAAAGATTTCTCGACCTTACCATAGGGGCGCTACGGTCAAGGGGGTGTTAACCATTGCAGGGATTGCGGGTGGTATGGCAACCACGTCGTGGGCCACAGTCAAGGTGACACAATGGGGCTCTCGTCAAATAGCTCGAATTCCAGGGACTCCTCTCTGGCAACGGTATGTGGCGGAGGTGCAGTTGGCCCCTCCAGAACTGGTCAAGATTCCTTTCTGGAGTCGTGCTGGCATGGCGACAAGGGTTCGTGCAGCGTTTCAATTTTCGCGGAGTGCTCGAGCAGTTCGACTTTTAGGTTACATGACGATGGCGCGATGGGCGGATGACGCCACACAAAGTCTGTTACACCTGGAAAATAGGCCTAGTAGTCTCATTAATCCAAGATCTGTGGTTTC
>JAUSKE010000060.1 GCA_030649435.1 Deltaproteobacteria bacterium | reverse complement strand
CCGCTCTGTTTTTGAGATCGCTTTTTTCTACCCTGGCATCCATGCCAAGCTGATCTATCGCCTGGCTAATCGCTTTTGGCGTTGTCATTTCTATTGGCTTGCCCGGATGCTCTCCCACTTTGGTCGTTTTTTAACCGGCATCGAAATTCACCCTGGCGCTAAAATCGGTCGGCGGTTTTTTATCGATCATGGGATGGGGATTGTGATTGGCGAGACGGCCGAGATTGGGGACGACGTCACCTTGTACCAGGGGGTGACTTTGGGGGGAACCAGTTGGAAAAAGGAAAAGAGGCACCCGACGATTGAGGATCGTGTGGTGATCGGGGCGGGGGCAAAACTTTTAGGCCCAATCCGGATCGGGCACGACAGCCGGATTGGCTCTTCATCGGTGGTGGTCCACGATGTGCCGGCCTATTCGACCGTTGTCGGGATCCCCGGTAAGGTGATCCATCGCCCCTTTGAGGATTCCAGCGCCGATCGCGGTCATTATGTTGAAAAAGGAGAATTGCCGGACCCCTTCAGCGATGCTCTTGAGGAAATGAACAAGACCCTCCATTCCCTCGAGGAGAGGGTGAAGCGGTTGGAAAATAAGTCGTAAGACTATGAAATAACTATTTATTTTGTCTCAGCACCTTTCCTGCCTTGATTGACGATAATCTACATCATGGCAACCCCACCGAATGTTCGTGCGACCTGTAAGGCAGTCCAAAAGGCCCAGATCCCGATTGATCTTGGTAACCCAGAGGGAAAGGTGACGCCCGAGGACCCTCATTTTAATCAAAGATGCGAGGAGATGTTTAGCAAGGCCTTGGCCTACAAGCGATCGCATTATCCAAACCATGTCTGGATCTGGACCCCCGCTCAAATCCGGACGGCGAAGGAATTTATGGCGAGGCATGGGATCGATATCACGATCTATGGGACCGATCACCCCAATGGTCGTAAACGCCCTGCCATATCGGGCATCTCCTTGAGCTTGTCAGCCGGTGTACCAGTTGAAAGATTGGCAACCGAGTTTTCGCTCTTTCTTGATCATGAAGCGGGCCACCATCGTGACCAGCAGTTGATCTTGAGTCGGCATCCCGAGCTCAAAGAAGTTTTGGCGACCGGGCTCGGTACAGTCAAACAAGCACAGGAACTCCTGATCGCAAAATCTAGTTTAATTGCTGATCAGCTACCAGCCGCTGAAAGGGATGCCTTCTTTAAACGGGCTAATGAGGTCTTTAGCAATGGTCGTCCGCTGAACTTTGATCAAGTCTTGATGGCTAACGAAATAGTGGGTGAACTGATTCGGTTTGGAGAACAGGTAGCTGATAAGAGGGAGTCGGTTGTCGCCTCGAAGGAGGGGATACAAGAGTGGGGTTTGGTCCCAGAGAGACCTTATACAGAAGGAGACTACGAGGCGTTGCGACAGATGAAGTCATCAAAACATGCTGACTACCTGGCAAGGGTCTTGGGGGTTGCCTTCCTGCAAGAGGCCGGACTCTGGGAGAAATTCAAAGCCAATAAGGCGACTGACCCGAAGATACTTTCCATTTTGGATGAAAAAGATATCGCCTTCTTTCGTCTTTGTATCCGGGCCGCTGCTAACTATTTCCCGACAATCAGGTAACAAAAAACAAAAACACCCCGCAGAGGGGGTGTTTTTATTATGCGGAGAGGGTGGGATTATTCGCACAACAATTTCTTATCCGGGGTGCTCAAGCGCCGTTAGGCGAAAAGTCCTCTTGGACTTTTAGTTTTAAGATTCGGCGTCGAACCCGTTCGTTCTCATCCCACCAAAAAAAACCGGCTTACCCCATAAAGGGGTTCGCCGGTTTTTGCGGAGAGGGTGGGATTCGAACCCACGTTACCGGTTAAGGTAAACACGCTTTCCAAGCGTGCGCCTTCAGCCACTCGGCCACCTCTCCTATAAGACCAGGGGTTTGTAGCAGGGAGGGGGCTGCAAAATCAATCGTTCTTTTTGGGGGAATTTACAGCCCGTTGATCTTGGCGGCGAGGATGAAATCGTTTTCGTGAAGGCCACCAATCTTGTGGGTGTAGATTTCCAGCCGAACATTCTTCCAGCCATGCACGAGGATGTTGGGGTGATGCCCTTCCTCTTCCGCAACGGTGGCTACCTTGTTCACAAAGGCGATCGCCTCTTTAAAGTTTTTGAACGAATAGTCTTGCACAAGACGAAACGGTTCATCGTTCGAAAGAACCCAGTCGGACAATCCCTTCAGGTAAGGAGAAATCTCCTCTTTGGTGAGCGGTGGGACACCGACCGCACAGGGACCACATTTTTTAGAAGTGAGATTCATCTTTTCAAACCATCTTTGCTACGTGGTTAGCGAGGGCGGGGGCGGAGGTGAGGCCGGGGGATTCGATCCCGAGGAGGTGGATCCAGTTCCCCTGTTTCAGGATTGTGAATTCAGGGAGCGGTTCTCCTTTAAAGAAGAGTTTGGGACGGTTTCCGGAGTAGGCGGGAGAAAGTGGCGGCGGGTTCCATTTGGGTAGGTAGAATTGGACCGCCTTTTCAAAGTCAGCCGGACCAGTTTTATGGTCATAATCAGTTTTTCCTTCAATGAAGAAGGCGTTCGGGCCGAGCAAAAGCTGGTTATCGATCGTTGGCGTCAGATGGACGCCCAAGCCATGTGCCCCTTTGCCTGCCCTGAGCGAAGTCGCAGGGTAGGGGAGGTGGTAGACCGGTCGCTTGACCGGATTTTTTGAGATCAAATAATAATCCCCTCGGCACGGTTTGATTGTGTAGCCAGAAAGTCCTGTCTTCTCCGCAATCTCATCACAAAAAAGCCCGGCGCTGTTGATCGCCAGATCAAAAGGTATCTCACCGCGGGTTGTTTTTAACTCGTGATCACCAATCTCCAAGACCTGGCATTGCATGATGATCTGGACCCCCTTGTTCTCAAGATAAACAGCGAGCGCTTTGACATAACCGGCGGCATCGAGGATGCCAGTTGAGGGGACAAAAATTGCGGAGGTCCGACGGAGGTGCGGTTCCTCGGAGGCGACTTCGTCCGCCGATTTAAGACTCGGGGTCGGGATCGGGAGTTTGCGGATTCTTTCGAGGAATGGTTCTAGCTCTGATTCCTGCCCCTCCTCCGGAACGACCCATTTGCCGCAGGGCCAGTGGGCAACCTTCAACCGGTCGACCCACTCATAGGTCAGGCGGTTTCCCTCGATACAGATCGCTTCTTTAAAACTTCCCGTTTTATAGAAGACACCGGAGTGGATGACGCCGCTATTCCGGCCGCTCGTGTGCTCCGCCAAAAACCGTTCCTGTTCCAGAACAAAGACTTCGTGCCCCTGTTCCTGCAGCAAACGGGCGACATGTAGCCCAACGATGCCCGCGCCGATAACGACGGCCAACATTTTAGGTTTTTACCCTCCCGTAGTCATCTTCCAGACGGATGACGTCATTTAACTCAGGAGTTGAGATCTCGATAACTTCTGATTCCTCGAGGGCCTTCATACGATGTTTCAGCAGGGGGGGGATATGGTAAGAATCACCAGGCTTGAGAATTATTGTCTGGCGCCCTTCCTTCCGGGTATT
>JAUSKE010000053.1 GCA_030649435.1 Deltaproteobacteria bacterium | reverse complement strand
TCGATGAGCATATTCTCGGTGAGCACGTCCTTGGCCTTATCGGACCAAACGTCAGAATCGGGTGCCAAATCGGGGGCCGCTTGTGCCAGGGTGGCACCCGCAAGTAGGGAAAGATTGTTGAAAAAGGCGACCATAAGAAATTTTACCTACTGATCTGAAGCTGGTTTTACCGCCGACTCATCTCTTTCGGCAATCGTGAACTCAATCCGGTTGTTCCTAGACCGACCAGTGGCAGCAATATTGGGGGCGACCGGAAACTCTTCTCCAAGACCAACCGCTTCAAGCCGTTGAGGTTCGACGCCAGACCGGATAAGATAGGCAACAACGGCATCGGCGCGCTCCTGTGAAATTTTTATATTTTGATCTTCAGATCCCCGGCTATCGGTATTCCCCTGGATACGAAGACGTTTGATCTCCGGATGACGGATCATCAGGTCGGCCACTTCATCGAGAATTAGCCTGGATTCATCCGTGAGCTCTGCTGAAGTCCTATTCGTAAAAACAACCGGACGAAGCATTAGAATTTTATTCGTGAGCAGACGGACAGAAGGACTTTTCGGCAGCGGCCTCAAAACGAGCACCGGAGCATTGATCTCACCGGGAGTAATATTGACCGTCCCGATTTTTACAAAATAACCATCGGCCATCGCCGTTATCTGATAGCTACCCGGTGGGAGAGCGGTACTGAAGCCCCCACCACCTTGCAACGACGTCTCGACGATAACTGTTTTCGGTCCTTTAATCTCAACCCTTGCAGCAACAGGGAGACCACGATCGGATAAAACCTTTCCTTGCTTGATCGCTCCAACCTGTCTTGCTTCAATTTTAGTAATAGCCTCAAGGTCAATCCCGTAGGCAGCCTTGCCAGAAACCTTTCTCTTCTCCTCCAGTCCCTTGAGATTCTTCAAAATTGAGTCATCGATGACCCAAGGTTTACCCACCGCTTTATCCAAAAAGCGGTTTAAGCCTTTCAATCCCCCATTTTGCCAATACCGACTGATGACAGCAACAAGCCCCGGGTTCTTTTCATCCCCATCCCATTCATAGGAACTCAAGTTATTACCGCTAATGGCGGCTCTGTTGAGCACCGATTCAATCTCAGAGGCATGGTCAACACCAGCATCTGCGCCGGTAGCAACCGACGAGGCCCGGATCAGGGAAAGACTATTAAGAAAGGTAACCATACAAGAGTTATCATGATTGTCGGTCTGAGTACTGTGAAGTTGCGGCCTAATTTGGGGTTAAAACATGAACCGTCTCATGGAGATATTCAAGAGCAGGCCGATGCCGATCAGGATGGTGATCACCGAGGAGCCACCGTAGGAGAGGAGCGGCAAGGTGACGCCGGTCAGCGGGATCAGGCCCAAGACGCCACCAAGATTAATCGCCACCTGCCAAAAGAGGAGTGCCGCGATCCCAAAACCGAGACAGACGCCGAAACGTTCCTTCGCCTTAGCGGCAACCCCCAACGCAAAAAAGATCATCATAAAATAAAGAGAGAAAACGACCGTCGAACCGAGGAAACCCCACTCCTCCGCCAGGACCGGAAAAATAAAGTCGGTGTGCTTGTCCGGAAGGTACGCCAGCTTGTTGTGCATCCCCCTCAAGTACCCTTTGCCAAAAATCTTGCCGGAGCCAACCGTTACCTTCGACTGGATCAGGTGGTACCCCTTTCCTTTCGGGTCGGAGGCCGGGTGCAAAAAGGTCGAGATACGGGCCTTCTGGTGTGGCGACAGAATTTTTGCGTAACCAACCCCGGCACCGACAAGACCGATGACAAGAAGGATGAGGATCGTCTTTTTTCTCGCCCCGGCAAAAAGGGTGAACGAGGCAAAGATCAGGACAAAAAAGAGGCTGGAACCAAGATCTTTTTCCATAAGGATAAGGGCAAGCGGTATCGCGCAGAGGAGAAATGGGATCCCCAAGCTCCCGAAATTATGCCCTTCCGGTTTTGGGGCCCGCGAGAAAAACTTGGAGAGGGCAAAGATAAATCCGAGTTTGGCAATCTCCGACGGCTGAAAACTAAAGGAGCCCAAATCCAGCCAACTCCTGTTTCCAGAAACTGTTTTACCGAACGGGATGACCAGAACCAACAAGACGAGACTCAAAAGATAGAGAAAGTAACCGACCCTTTCGAAGATTCGATAATCAACAACCAAAACTGCGAAGAGACAAAAGAAACCGATCCCGATCGAGACAAGCTGTGACATAAAGAGTGGCGGCCGCCCAGTCTGCCCCAGAACAAGCGTCGCGCTATAAAGATTCACAAGACCGATGGCCGATAGGCCGAGTGTCGTCCAGAGGAGCGGCCAGTGGAAATGAACCTTAAACCTTCTGTCGGTCGGGTTGGAGATCATTGAACCGGCACCCCTTCTCTTTCCTTCTTTGTCTGAAAATACTTTTGAATCACCGCACCGGCAATTGGGGCCGCCGCCGAGGAACCATGCCCGCCATGCTCGACCAGGACTGAAACAGCAATTTCTGGATTTTCCACAGGGGCGTAGGAGACAAACCAGGCATGATCCTGAGTTGCAATACCCTGCAGCCCTTTTGAATCGTTGCTCACCACTTGCGAGGTTCCGGTCTTTCCGGCGATCGGAATCCCCAATAAAGAGAGACTATGGGCCGTCCCTCGAGGATCAGAAACGACACCGGCCAGCGCTTCGTGCAAAAGCTTAAGCGTCTCCGGTTTTATCGGCAACGACTCCAAAGAAACCGTATTCGTCTCCCCAATCGGCTTTAATAATTCCCGGCCCCCCGGGGCCTCAAAGTGATGGAGCATATGCGGCTCAATTTTTTTCCCCCCATTCCCCACTTGGGCCGCGAGCAAACTGTTCTGGAGCGGCGTGACAAGGTCATACCCCTGACCAATCGCAATGGAGAGAGTCTCCGAAGGACCCCACGCCTCTTTCCGGTTCGCCAACTTCCATTGCGTCGTTGGGATCAACCCCTTTTTCTCTCCCTCCAGATCAATCCCTGTCACCTCCCCCAACCCCAACATCCTGGCATATTTGGCAATCCTGTCCGGTCCGAGGCGTAGACCCATCGTGTAGAAAAAGACGTCGCAGGATTGGATAATCGCATCCCGGATCGCCATAGCTCCATGCCCACCAGCACGCCAACAATGAAAAGCCCTGTTACCGAAGTTGAGATAACCAGGACAACGAACCAGCTCGTCCTCTTTCACCACCCCTTCTTCGAGGGCGGCAATCGCCATCACGATCTTGTAAGTGGAACCGGGGGGGTAGGCCGACTGATAGGCCCTGTTCAAGAGCGGCTTCCTCGGATCGTTCATCAACTCGGTCCAGGTTTCGCGACTGACGTTGGTCGCCAAGCGGTTTGGGTCAAACGAGGGGCGGGAAGCAAACACAAGGAGTTCCCCATTCTGGGGGTTCATGGCCACCACCGCCCCGCTCCTGGATCCCAGTTTTTCTTCGGCCACTTTTTGGAGATCAAGGTCAATCGTCAGCACCATGTTGTAACCCGGTTCCGCCATTTCCTTGATCAACATCGAGGTGACCTCTTCCGCATTGACCTCACGCCCGACCGCATCCACAATCTTCTGTTCATAGCCATCTTTCCCGCGAAGATACTGCTCCCAGACCTTCTCCAACCCACTCACACCGACGAAGTCCCCCGCTCGATAATTTCGAACCCCACCTTTTTCGGTGCGGGCTAACTCTTCAGAGGAAACTTCACTCACATAACCAAGCGTCATTCCGGCCAGCTCCTTATGAGGGTAATCCCTCAAGGGGTAGGCGACCGCATCGACACCACGAAGATCGTAGGGGTCTTCCTTCGCCACCTCAGCCACTCGGTAGGTCCGAATCCGCGTCACTGCCTGAAATGCGGCGTCCCTTTTAAAAACAAACGGAAAGAAAGCGGGGGACTGTTTGGCCAGTTTCCATCGTGCTTCGCTCCACTCGGGAGGAATACCCGCAAGATCCAAAAGTCCCTTCATCATTTTTTGGGGCGAAGAGACATACTGTGGGACAACAACGACGTCGAAGGCAGGACGATTATCGGTCAAAGTCCGATAGTAACGATCGAGGATCAAACCACGAGTCGCTGGAACTTTGATTTCCTTGACCGTATTTTCAAGGGAAAAAGCCCGAAAATAACCCCCCTTCACAATTTGCAGGTAGCCGACCCGAAAAAAGAGAATGAGGAAAAAAAGGGCCAACGTCCCGAACGCGTACGGAAACCGGTCCTGAAAATCAGAAAGTCCTTCTTGGGGAAAGTCCATAGTCACCCTCTTCATCGGGGTTCAACAACCGAATGATCTTGGCAAAAAAGAGAAAGAAAGGCAGACCCCATAGCATATTCCAGAGAGTCTCCGGTAAAAAGTGCCACAGCAAAAAAGAAAAGTCATTGTCCCTACTGATCAGGCGCAACAAAAAAATAAAGAGGAACTGTTTTAGGATAATGAAAAGGGCCATCCATGGCACCGCTGTGATCGATGACTCAATCCCTAGGATGTAGGGTCTGAC
>JAUSKE010000045.1 GCA_030649435.1 Deltaproteobacteria bacterium | reverse complement strand
ATATCAGAAAAGGGGAGGTTGAGATCGATCGGCAGAGAAGGGGTTCTTCCAAGGGGGGCCAAGTGGGTTCGAGATGTTTCCCGGAAGGATTTGAGAAAAGCCTCAAGGTTTTCTTTTTTGAGACTGAGGCCCACGGCCGCTTTGTGCCCACCCCATTTGTCGAGAAAAGAGGCCGACTCGGCGAGACAGGCATGCAGGTCAAAACCACGGATGGAGCGCCCCGACCCTTTGACTTTTTCTTTGTTGATGGTGAGGACGATCGTTGGCCGAAAATACCTCTCGGCCAACCGGGCGGCGACGATCCCCAAAACCCCTTCGTGCCATTCCTCACGGGCCAGGGCGATGGCACACCAGTCCAGCGGTTCTGAAGGCAGAAGGATCTCGACAGCCTGGTTTACGATTTCTTCTTCTGTGGTTTGACGACGCCGATTCATCTCTTCGAGTTGCACTGCCAACTCTTGTGCCCGAGAGGGGTCACCCGTGGTCAATAGTTCCAGGGCGATAGAGGCATGTTCCAGACGACCGGCGGCGTTCAATCGTGGGGCGAGCCGAAAACCGACCTGACCGGCGCTGACCGCTCCCTCCTTAATAGAAGAAACTCCCTTGAGAGCCTTGATCCCAATTCGTCCGGATTGTGCGAGCCATTTTAAACCTTCCCGAACGAGGAGGCGATTTACACCGACTAAAGGAACAAGATCAGCGATGGTCCCCAAGGCGACCAGGTCTAAGTAGGGAGTGAGGGCCGGTTCGGTCGTGTTGAATGACTGACTCTTGCGGAGCGAACCCCTGAGGGCCGCGATCAAATAGAAGGCAAGTCCTGCGGAACAAAGGGGGAGTTGTTTGGATTCATCCCGCTCTTTTTTTGGATTGACGAGGGCGATTGCCCCAACTTCCTCTTCGGGTGTTTCGTGATGATCGAGAACAATGACGTCGATCCCTTTCTCTCTCGCCTTTTGGATCGGTCCGTACGCCTTGGTGCCGTTATCGATCGTGATGAGAAGGGTTCCCTTCTTGGCCTCGACCTCGTCGATGACACGGTCGTGCAAGCCGTACCCCTCCTCAAAACGATTGGGGAGGAGAGGGTGGACATCAGCCCCTTGAGATTCAAGAAACAATTTCAAAATAGCGGTGCCGGTCACGCCGTCGACATCATAATCACCGAAGAGGAATATTTTTTCTTTTTTAGAGAGTGCTTGCCGGATCCGTTCAACCGCCTTGCCAATATCAGGAAGGGTTAGAGGATCTGGCAGGTCTTTTAAAGTGCCGTAGAGGAATTGGCTGATCTCTTCAGCGGAACGGAATCCCCTGTTGAAAAGCAGTTGGCAGGTTGTGAGGCTGAGTCCCGTGACTTGAGAGAGAGAAGTTACTTCTGCGCCCACCACGCCTCCAGACGGGGGACAATCTTATGCAGGTAAAGATAAACGGGACTGGCGACAAAAATTGTGGAGTAGCTTCCGGCAATGACCCCAATCATCATCACAAAACCAAACCCTTCAATCTCCCCTTTGCCAAAAAGGTACATAATGACCACGACAAAAAATACAGTCAGACTGGTGATGATCGAACGGGATAGGGTTTCATTGACAGAGAGATTGACAAGATCAGCCAGAAGCATTTTGGGGTGTTTCGACAGATTTTCACGGACTCGGTCGTAGATGACGATGGTATCGTTTACGGAATAACCGATGATCGTTAGGAGGACTGCAACAGTCGTTAGCGTGAACTCTCTTCCGGTCAAGGCGATAACCCCAACAGTGACCAGAACATCATGGATCAGTGCGACAATGGCGCCGGGGGCAAAATAGAAATCAAACCGGTACCCAATGTAGATCAGTATCAGCAGCCAGGCAACGATCAAGGCCAGTTGGGCCTTCTTCCTGAGATCTTTTCCGGCTTTTGGTCCGACAATCTCTTCCTGCTCCAGGACCAGTTTTCCAGCCGGAATTTTTTGCTTGAGAAAACCTTCTACCTTGTTTGAAAATTCCTCGAGACTGATTCCAACCTGAAGTGGGAATTTCAGCGAAAACCGCTTCTCATCTATTTTGCCAATCCGTTGGATGCTCGCTTCCCCTAATGAGGCGGAATCAAGAAGGATACGCAGATCTTCTTCGGTCACATCGGAATCGATACGGTACTGTAGTTTAATCCCTCCCTTAAAATCGGTCCCGTAATTGAGTCCTTTGAACATAACGAGAAGGATGGAAACGGTGACCAGGACAATGGACAAGGTGACGAAGTAGGCCTGGTACTGGATAAAGGGGAAAGATTTAAGGTGAAGTTTCATCAAATGCTCACTTTCGCATCAGGTCTTGAAACGGCCCAATCTTGAAAGACCCTTGTCACTAGGATCGCCGTAAACATTGTGGTGATAATACCGATCATCAGCGTGACGGCAAAACCACGAATCGGGCCTGTTCCAAACTGATAAAGAACCAAACCAGAAAGAAGAGTCGTGAGGTTTGAGTCCACAATGGCGCTCATGGCATTTTCATAGCCGGCAGTGACACCTGCCCTGGCAGATTTTCCTGCCCTTAGTTCTTCCAGAATTCTTTCGAAGACGATTACATTGGCATCGACAGCCATCCCAATAGTCAGAACAATGCCAGCAATGCCGGGTAGTGTAAGGACTCCCCCAAATAGTGTCAATGAAGCTAGAATAAGAAGAATGTTCAGAAAGAGTGAGATGTTGGCAAAAACTCCGGAGAGTCGGTAGTACAGGCCCATGAAGCAAATGACGACAAGACCAGCCACCAGCAAAGCCCTGATGCCGTTCTGAATGGAATCTGACCCAAGCGACGGGCCAACAACCGTTTTAGTCAATTCCTCTAGTCTCGCCGGCAGGGCTCCTTCTCGAAGCACGAGGGTCAAATCTTCCGCCTCCTTCATGAGAGAGTTGTAATTCCCCCAACCGAGTGTGATCTGCGCCTCACCATTTGGAATTTCACTCTGGATGACCGGCGCCTTGGTGACATTCCCATCCAGAAGGATCGCCAGCCGTTTTTTAATATTATTCCGAGTGAGGTCAGCAAAAAGCTTGGTGCCGAGATTATTGAAAGAAAGACTGACGTACGGTTCGTTGTTCTGGATGTTGACCTGGGCGTTCCGGAGCATGTCGCCGGTGACCTCAGCCTTTTTCTTGAGGAGGTAAGGGATGCCTCCCGTTGTCTTTCGTGTGACCGGGTCCATCTGAAGTTCGAAGGCGATCTCGGAACCGGCCGGAATTTTTGATTTCAATGATTCATTAATTTTCTCAACCGTCTGGATCGAAAATCCTTCAGGGAGGGCCAACGCACTACGGGCCTCGGCCACCCATTTTTTGAGATCCATTTCCGGGATCGAATCATCCACCATTTTGAATTCGAGCTGGCCAGCCTGCTTAATGATATCGATGGCACGATCGGGATCCTTGATCCCCGGCAGTTCGATTGCGATCTTGTTCCCCCCCAATCGCTGAATGCTAGGTTCTGCGACGCCATAGCGGTCGATACGATTTCGAACCGTTTCGACGGCTTGGCGGAGTGTCTGATCATGCAGGTTGGTACGATAGGCGTCTGAGAAATGGTAGGTGAGATTGTTGTCACCCTTTCCAGATTCCAGCACGAGCGCTTCTCGGTAGTTTTTGCGGATGAAATCTTTCAGTTCCGCTTCTTGCCCCGGTTTGACTTCGATCACAAGACGCAAGGGGTTGTCTTGCCGTTCGGCCTTCACGATGGAATCTTTATTATCGATGTTACGCAGGATATCGGAGCTGATCAGGTCGATCCGGTTGGCGAGTGCCTCCTCGAGGCGGACCTCCAGCTCGAGATAAATCCCGCCTTTGAGGTCGAGACCGAGATTGATCTGTTGGTCGGGGAAAAATTTGTAATACCAAGGGGGTTGCTGCCCCTGATCGGACGCCATCTCGCTCTTATCTTTGAACCCTCCAAAGGTGGGGGTCAGTACATAGATAGAGAGAACGATCGGAGCAATGAAAAGTGAGATGAATCTCCAGCGCATTATTTGGGTGAATCACCCTTAAGTCGAGCGATCTGCGGTTTATCGATCCGGACGCGGATATTTTCGGCAATCTCTAAGGTCACGATGTTGTCGGCGATCCCATAGACTCTTCCGTAGATGCCGGAGTTGGTGACCACCTCATCCCCCTTTTTGATCTGGCTTAAGAGGGCCTTGTGTTTTTTCTGCTGCTTTGCCTGGGGCCGGATGATGAGCAGGTAGAAGATGCCGAAGACCAGGATCATCGGGAGGAACATCTGGATATTAGCCATTCCACCTGTGGCGGTTGTAGAAGCCGAACTAACTGTCTCTGCGAATGCGAGTGTGAGCATAAAACTCCTTTTTAAACTCGGCGAAGCGGCCGCCACTGATGGCGACCCGTATTTTTCGGATCAATTCAAGATAAAAATGCAAGTTGTGAATCGTATTGAGCCGCGATGACAGTATCTCCTTCGCCAAATAGAGGTGACGGAGGTAGGCTCTACTATACTTTTTGCAGACGGGGCAAGAACAATTTTCGTCAATCGGGCGGGGGTCTTCCCGGTACTCTGTGTGCTTGATCTGGATTGGGCCCAAGGTTGTAAAAAGTTGGCCGTTCCGGGCATTGCGAGTCGGGATCACGCAATCAAACATATCGACCCCCCAACCGACCGCTTCAACAATATCTTCAGGGAGTCCCATCCCCATCAGGTAACGAGGCTTGTCGGCTGGCATCATCGGGGCGAGTTCGCTCCCAATCGCGTAACAAGCCTCTGGGGGTTCACCGACGGAAAGCCCTCCTAGAGCGAGGCCATCAAAGTTGTGCGAGGCCAATTCTTCAAGACAGTTTTTTCGCAGGTCCGGGTAAAAACCGCCTTGGACGATTCCAAACAGAAGCATCCCCTCCCTTTTTTTTGCCTCCAGACATTGCATTGCCCACTGGAGGGAGAGACGCATCGATTTTTCCGCCTCTTCTGGTGTCGCTGGGTAAGCGGTACATTCGTCCAGCACCATGGCGATATCGGTCCCCAAGGCTTCTTGAATTTCAATCGCCCGTTGCGGTGTTAGAAAATATTCGTCCCCATCAATGTGGGATTGAAAACGAACCCCTTCAGGGAGGATTTTCCGTCGAAGGGCGAGGCTAAAGACCTGATAGCCACCGGAATCGGTCAGGATCGGCCCTGGCCACCCCATGAACTTATGAAGTCCCCCCAGTTTTTCGATCACCTTTTCCCCCGGTCGGAGCATCAGGTGATAGGTGTTCCCAAGGATGACCTCGGCCCCGAGACTCTCCAACTCTTCAGAGGTAACGGCTTTGACAGTGGCGGCAGTCCCCACCGGCATAAAGACCGGCGTCATAATCTTACCGTGGGGGGTGGTCAATTCTCCCAGACGGGCACCTGAGGGGTCTTTTTTGAGGAGGCGGAACGACATGGCGGTCCTCTTTACTGAACTCCTATTTAAATGGCAATTGACATCGGGAGGGGAGGGGAATAGCGGCAGGGTATGCTCCGCAAGGCCGTTTTCATCTCTTTGACCCTCCTTCTTTTCGGTTGTGGCGGGTCGGGTACCGATGAAACAGAGACACCGGATCCTTCTTCATCTGGTGAAGGGATAGTAACCCCTGCACCTCAAACGGTGGGTCTCGTCCCCACCAACCCTACTGTTCGCTACCAAGTTCATGTACAAGATCACGACTGGATGGACTGGTGCGACACCGAAGGGATTGCCTGTGGTCTACCCGACACCCATTATCGTTTGGAAGCGATCAAGATCTCGGTTCCTGGTCATACGGTTCGTTATCGTGTTCGAATGGCCGGTCCTAGCTGGTCTGGTTGGTGTGAAAATGGCACCATCTGTGGAACAACCGGTCAGTCGCGGAGGATGGAGGCGATTGCTATCGAGGTCCCCGGTTTTTCCGTCTTCTACAAGATTAATGTTGAAGGGCGAGGTTGGAGTTGGTGGTGTACCAATGGCGAAGTTTGTGAAGTTCCTGTTGCCAATGCGAAAATCACGGCGGTCCGCATTCTTGTGCTCCCAATGGTGGATAACCACTCCACCTTAAATTATCCCAATACGGAGGCAGGTCTCCTAGCCCTTTGGAAAAGCCCGGATGGGGTTTATGACAAGCCTGTACTTTTTGTCGAAGGGTATGACCCAACGAATGATTTTACCCTGGCACAGTCTTTTTCGTGGCTGGGTGAGGTAATCGATGACGCGAGGGAATTCGGTTACGATTTCTGGTTGCTCGATTTTGGGGATGGCGCTGCCGATATGAGGAACAATGCGGCTGGTATTCAGCAGGCCTTGGATCATATTTATTCCTTTGGGGGCCAGCAGGATCTTTCACTGACTGTTGTTGGCTTTAGCATGGGAGGGGTAGCGGCTCGTTACGCCTTGGCCTCTGCCGAAAGAAACGGGCAAAATCACCATACGCATACCTTTATAACTTTAGATTCACCACACCAAGGGGCGCAGATTAATGCCGATGCGACCATGTTTGCCCGCCAACCGCAGGCAGAATCAAGCCGGTTTTTTGAAAAATTAGCCACCCGCCAACTGCTCAATCAGTATGCGACTCAGTGGTCTAGTCCCGAAGACAACTGGGTTGAGTATGGTTATTTTATTAGACAGGGGACCAGTTCGGCGGAGCATGACCAGTTCTATGCCGATCTGAATGCCTTGGGGTATCCTCATCAGACCCAAAACTTTGCCATCGCCAATGGGAGTTGGACCCCCAATACGATTTCAGGGGATCTGATCCGCTACACCTGGGATGCCGATGATCCTGTTGGTTGTCGGCGGTTTAACAATCCTTGTCCAGCAACCGTCTATCACCCTACGGAAGAAAGAGATGAACTTGCCGGTTCGCTTCTCCCACTCGATATGTTGCGGCTTGGGACGGGCGCGTTGCCCCATTCCATTAATTCCTCCAGTGTTTCCGGACCACGGTGCAAACCTATCTGTTTTTTAGTGTGTGTTAATGTCTGTTATGATTGGGACGTTACCCTACTCGCTCAACCGACCTTTGTCCCAACGGTCTCAGCCCTAGATTGGAATTCCTCAACAAACTCGACTCCTTTTAATGAGTATT
>JAUSKE010000041.1 GCA_030649435.1 Deltaproteobacteria bacterium | reverse complement strand
AACAGGCTTCCTGTCATCATCCAGGATTTTCCACTCAACCCCAGGGATTGGAATACCGACCGAGGTCGGATCAAAATCACCATCAATCGGTTGGACCACCCACAGCCCTGTTTCGGTCGATCCGTACCGTTGTCTCAAAAGTTGACCTCCCGTAATTTCTGCCCATCTTTCCCTCGTTGCCGTGGAGAGCCGGCCCGATCCAGAGATGGTGAGGCGTAGTGACCTGGCCCCCGCCGCTAGTCGTGCCCTCTCCGATTGATCTTGAGCTTCCCAGTATTTAATCAGTCTATCGTAGATCGGGGGCACCGCCATCAGCAGGGTAATCTCACCACTGGCGATCCGATTCCAAACTTCGGCAGCATCAAATCGTGGCATCATCTCAACCGTCGCCCCGGACTGGAGGGCGGAGTCGGTTATCCCCATCACCCCATGCAGGTGGTTGAGCGGCAAAAATTGAAGGATCCGATCAGTCGGACGCCACCGCCAAATGCGGCGGAGGGCTGCTGTCTGCGCAGCCAGATTGGCGTGCGTCAGGACAACCCCTTTTGGCATGCCACTGCTTCCACTCGTGAAGAGGATCATCGCATCCTGACCGGGAGAAACCGCCGGTAAATCTTTAATTGGATCTGTCGAGGCCAACTCTTCAGGTGTCACGAGAGCGATGCCAAGTTCTTCCGCCACCGGTCGCATACTTTCTTTCAATTCGGCCGAGACAATCAACACTCGCGCCTGGGAATCCCGAAGGCGTTCTCCGATCGTTGGTGGTGGGTCCTCGGCAAAGAGAGGGACAGCGATCCCGCCTGCCATCCAGATCCCAAACTGTGTGGTGGCCCAATCGTTACTGGGCGGCAGGAGTGTCGCAATCGTCACCCCTCTCAAATCGGTTGTTCCTTGTTGTTGCAATAATTGACCGGCCACTCGTCTCGCTCCTCGAGCCAGTTCAGCGTAGCTATGGGTTCCCCCTCTATCGACGATGGCCCTCTTCGTCCCCCATATCTCCAACCATCGTAGGAGGGAAGGACGATCTGCCCCATCTGGGGTCAGGGGAGGGATAGTTCCATCCATCATCCCTTGTAAGAGTTGGGCGCGATCTTCCGATCGAGCCCGGAGGACCATCTCCACCGCTTCTCTTTTTGTCACCAAGCCATGAGTCACCCTAGGGCCTCCCATAACTACCATCTCAAACAGATTGAGTAGTGTCAGTGGATCCTCGGCACCCGCCAAGAGGGCGGTGATCGTTTTATCCGCCTGCATCGGCCCGAGTTCAACAGCGAGGCTATAGAGTCCCTCCAAAAAGGCCCGTCTCTCAGCCGGTGGAACCTGTGTAGCTAAACTCATCACCGCCGCCTTTGAAATACCAAGCCCTCCCCACTCACCACTCAGATAACGGAGCGAGGCAATAATGTACGGTCGGTCCTGAGCCAAGAAAGAATTATCGGGAGAATTATCAACGCCAGCCAAAAGGCGAACGAGGTCATGCGTTGTATACGAACCAGCAATCACAGGGACGCTATCCGGATAAGAGGCACGGAGACCAGCCTCTTCCATGATTCTCGCAATCGCTAGAGGATTTGAAGTTTCTGCGACCACGATCCCGGCCGATCGGGCCGCGCTGGCGAGGGAACGAGCGACGTAACGATCGTAGGTCGCCTTTGCATCGAGAAGATTGCTAGCCAGAACACCGACAAGAGCGGTACGACTAACCAACGCAGCATCAAGCGATGAAAACTGGTCAGGATGATCATGCTGAAGAGAAAGGAGTGCTTGAGCATACGTTCTACTGCCCCTTGTTGAAGCGGAATCGGCCAGGACACGATCTTGTGGCCCTCGATAACGTGTATAAAATTGGCTTATTATCAATTCTACCTTGTGAAGAGCCGCTTGCAGATCCTCTGGTGCGGGTGGGTTTCCAGTAGCCGAATGCCAGGCGACCGCCTCCCGAAGGGCGACGTAGGTATCCACCAAGTTCGGTAGAAATAAGGAGGTATGAATAGGGGCATCGGCCATAAAAAATTCTCAACTACTCAACTATTTAAATTCGGACCCGTTTTCGCCTCTATAGGAAAGAAGTTGCTAATTAAATCAGCCTCGTATAATTCATTTTTCCACTTTTATGAACCTCGGCGCCGTCCCTTATTTGAACGTCCTCCCCCTGATCGCCCAGCTTGAGGAACAGCCTCGCCTAGAGGTGCCGGCCGCCCTCGTCCGGCTCCTCAAAATCGGCGAGCTGGACCTCGCCACGGCACCAATCGTCGCCCTCTTTCAAAACCCGGACTGGTCCCTCGTCGACGGGATTGGGCTCGGCACCAAAGGGGCGGTGAAAAGCGTCCGACTGATCTTCAATCGCGAAGGGATCAATTTGCAAAATGTTCGTTCGATCGACGCCGGGATGGAATCGATGAGCTCTATCCTGCTCGTCAAGGTCTTGCTCGCCTCAAAATATAAAAGAAATCTCGAAGAGATCGAGTTCACCGGTCCAATCCTAACCGGCAACGAGGAGGCACAGTTGGTCATTGGGGATAAGGCACTAAAGACTGACAAAGGGATCGACCTCGGTCTCGAATGGACCTCTTGGACGAACCTGCCGTTCGTCTTTGCTGGTTGGGTCTCGCGGCAACGAACTATCGACCGAGGACTCGTTCAACGGTTGAAAGATTGTCGGGACCAATCACTAAAAAATATCGAATCGATCATTGACGAAAAAGAGTTTCCCCTCCCCTTCCTCAAGAGTTACCTCACGGAAAATATCTCTTACGAGCTGGGGGAACCTGAAAAGAAAGGGATCGAACTTTTCTACCGGTATGCGGCAGAGCTGGGGTTGGCCCCCAAAGGTTGGTCGCTGAATTTGATCTAACTCCCCCTACCCCCCTCTTACACCAAGAGGGGGAATAGAAGGTTCCTCCCCTTGAAGTAAGGGGAGGCTAGGAGGGGTTAGGGACATCTGCCAAGGCTCCCGCTTCACCGGCCTCATCCCGACATTCTCAACCCAACCCAAGACTTTTTGAATATCCGGCTCGATCTTGACCCCCGCCTTTTGCGTGACCTGATCCTCCAGCGCAATATCAAAGTCGTCGGCGCCGCAAAATAACGCCTCGACCCCTTTTTCTCCTTGAGTCAAGAGAGAGGTTCTTAAGTGAGGGATGTTATCCAAAAAGAGCCGTGAGACCGCAATTGTTTTTAGGTATTCATCATTCGGCACTCGCTCCCCTGCGAGTACTGTATGGTCCGGCTGGTAGGTCCAACAGAGAAAACTTTTAAAACCACCGGTCTGGTCTTGTAGTTCGCGAACCTTTTGCAAATGCTCGACTCGAGCCTCCGGATTTTCGCCAAAACCGATCACCATGGTCGCCGTCGTCCCGAAACCTTTTTTTTGGGCCGTCTCCATCACCTTAAAATATTGTTCGACCGAATATTTTCGTGGAGAGAGTTTTTTTCGCCATTCGGGGGTCAAGATTTCAGCGCCACCGCCCGGGATCCACCGAAGTCCGGCATCCCAAAGACGACCAAGCGCCTCATCTATCGAAATTTGCGAATGATTGGCAATGTAGAGGACCTCGACCGCCGTAGGGCCATAGATCTCGATCGTGTCGCTGTACCGGTCACGAATCTTTCGAAACAGCTTTTCGTAATGATCAATTTTCAGCAGCGGGTTAAAGCCCCCTTCCATCGCAACGAGAGAACCACCAGCCGATCGAAGTTCGTCAATCTTCTGAAAAATCTGTTCGTTGGTCAAAACGTACGCCTCGGGATCTCCGGGCCGGCGGTAAAACGCGCAATAGGAGCAATCGGCCACACAGACATTGGTGACACTCACAATCCGCATCACCAGATAGGTGGCCTGATGACCAGGAACAATTTCCGAGCGTCGCGCATGGGCGCGCTGTTTGAGCTCGGCCCATGGGCTCTGAAAAAGAGCGAGTGCCTCTTCGGGACTAAGTCGCCCCATCAGATCCCTTCCGTTTCTCGCTTGAGCGGTCGGGCCGTTAACTCCTGCAACGCCCGGCGTGGTGACTTTCCTTTGTAGAGGATTTGATAGACCTGTTCACAGATCGGCATCTCGACCTTGTACCGGCGGGACAATTTATGAACAGCGACTGCCGTCGGAACCCCTTCGGAAACCGCCTTCATCGATTTTAAAATGGCACCGAGTTTTTTCCCTTTACCCAACTCTAACCCGACCGTTCGATTGCGCGAGAGATCGCCGGTGCAGGTCAAGATCATATCCCCAAGACCGGAGAGCCCCATGAAGGTGAGTGGCGAGGCCCCCATCCGGATTCCAAGTCGGGTCATCTCATGCAGGGCACGGGTCATCATCCCAGCACGACTGCTATAACCAAAACCGAGCCCATCGACAATCCCGGCAGCGATGGCGATCACATTCTTGATCGCCCCTCCCAACTCGACGCCGATGATGTCATCACTGGTATAGACCCGAAAGAACGGCGCCCCAAAGAAATGTTGGACCGTTCGACCCACCTGCGGACTGAGTGCCGCCACCGTCACTGCCGTTGGCTGTCCGAGTGCTACCTCTCGAGCAAAACTGGGGCCTGAGAGAAAAGCGAGCCTGCGATAAAGCGCTCGTGGCAGAAGATCTTCATAGATCTCGGCCAACAGTTTGCCACTTTTTGTCTCAATCCCTTTTGAGACACTGACGAGAATCATTTTTGGTTTTAGCAATGGACGAATTTTTTGAAGAACAGACCGAAGGTGCTGCGCCGGTGTCGCAAAAACGAGGAGCTGACTTCCAGCACAACATTCTTCCAACGACCGACTGGCAACAACTTTTTTATGAAGCCGGATCCCCGGCAGGTAAAGGTCATTCGTATGACGCCGATTGACTGACTGAACGACTTCTTCTTCCATCACCCAAAGGTGGACGAAATGTCCATTACGGGCGAGGTGCTGGGCGAGCGCTGTGCCCCAAGCCCCTCCACCGATAACACTTATTTTTGTCCCCTTGTCTTTTGAAACCCCTTTTGGCATGAGTCCCCCAATGCTCCTTAAGGCTCGATGGTTACTACCGGTCAACTCTCCGCCCCTTCCCGATGCGGCGATCCGAATAGAGGGGGAGAGTATCCAAAAAATTGTTTCCCGGCAAGAGATAACAAATGAAGAAAAAATCATCGATCTTTCCGATTTCGTTCTTTTGCCCGGTTTCGTCAACGCCCATGCCCACCTTGAGTTTTCTCGGGTACCGAAGCAGAAAAATTTTACAGAATGGGTCCGGCAGGTGATCGCCCTTCAAGCAAGTGCCACTGAAGCCGACAAGAGAAAAATGATCAGGAGCACGGCCAAAAGTCTTGCCACAACAGGGACAACGACGGCAGCGATTCATGCGGGTCTTGACCTGCCTGTCGACTGTTTGAGTTCACTCCCCTTTAAAACAATCACCTTCCTAGAGATCCTCGGATTGACCGAAGAGATTGCACTCGCCAACATCCGGAAGGCATTTGATGGAAGAGTTCGTGCGCTGATCGAAAAAGATTCTGAGATTTATCCGAGCCCCCACTCGCTCTACGGCTTGGGCGAAGAGTTTTTGGATAAACTCCTAGAAACGAGTGACTCGCTCCTATCGATCCACCTCCTCGAATCGGAAGACGAAGAACAGTTTTTTAGAAAAAGAACTGGGCCTCTTGCGGAGCTGATTGCCGAGCGGGGAGGAAAACTCCCCTTCCCGGCCCGTTCCCCGATCGAATGGCTGGCGAGTCATCGAGCCCTGTCAAACCGATTGCTCGTCGTTCATGGAAATTACCTAACGGAGACAGAAATCGAGCTATTGCAGAAGGGGG
This sequence comes from Deltaproteobacteria bacterium, assembly GCA_030649435.1. Classification (GTDB taxonomy): domain Bacteria; phylum UBA10199; class UBA10199; order JACPAL01; family JACOUP01; genus JAUSKE01. The sequence goes on along the minus strand of JAUSKE010000041.1, from coordinate 14,712 downwards.
GAAGCTCTGTTATTCACTGCCCCGGGAGTCATCGTTACTTTGGGCATCGAGATTTTCCGTTGGCTGAGCTACAAAATAGTGGCGTCAACGTCGCCTTAGGTACCGATAGTCTCGCTTCGAATGAGGGGCTGTCGATGTTAGCGGAGATGAGGAACTTCCGGACAAAATCTGGACTCTCGAGAAATGAAATTTTGAAGATGGCGACGCTCAACGGTGCCATAGCGCTCTCGAAGGAAAAAGAGATTGGTAGTCTCGAGGTTGGAAAGAAGGCGGATATTATCGGCGTTCCGATCGGTCGTCATAAAGATCCTTTGGATGCCGTTTTTGAGGCCACCGAGGTATCGTTTATTATGAGGGATGGAAAGATATGTTTCGCTCCTTAATTGATTTCGTAAAATTTCTTGAATCGAAAAAGCAACTCGTTCGGATCAGCGAGCCTGTCCGTGCTGAGCTTGAACTGACAGAGATCGCCGATCGGGTGGTTAAAAATCAGGGGCCAGCCCTCCTCTTTGAAAATGTAATACAGAAAGATGGTCAGAAATCCAAATTCCCAGTTTTGATGAATATGTACGGCAGTTGGCAACGGATGGCCTGGGCGTTAGGGGTGGATAATGTTGAAGAGATCGCACGACAGATTGAAGAGCTTCTAAAAACTCAGCCCCCTTCCACTTTTCTCGATAAACTTAAAAAATTGCCGGAGTTGATCCAGCTTGCCTCTTTTCTCCCCAAAGAAGTTTCGCGGGGAAGTTGTCAGGAGGTGGTGATCAACCCACCGGACCTTTCCTGCCTGCCGATCCCGAAATGCTGGCCTCAGGATGGAGGCCCCTACATCACCCTGGGGAACGTCATTACGCGCGATCCAGAATCGGGCGTCCGGAATGTCGGGCTCTATCGGATTCAAGTCCTCGGCAAAGATAAAGTAGCGATGCATTGGCAGATCCATAAGGTCGGCTCAAAACATTATCAAAAATATAAGGAGATTAAAAAACCGATCGACGTCGCCATCTTTCTTGGTGGCGATCCGGTACTCACTTATACCGGAAGCGCCCCGCTGCCGGATGCGATGGATGAAATCCTCTTCGCCGGTTTCTTGCGGAAAAAAGGGGTCGAGATGGTGAAATGTAAAACCGTCAATCTCGAGGTGCCAGCCGATGCCGATTTTGTGATTGAAGGGACCATCGACCCGACCGAACCACTGGTGAAGGAGGGACCATTCGGCGACCACACCGGGTATTATTCTCTAGCCGATGATTACCCACTCCTCCGTGTCACTGCGATCACCCATCGAAAAGAGGCAATCTTTCCTTCAACCATTGTTGGACCGCCACCGATGGAAGATGCCTTCATCGGCAAGGCAACGGAACGGATTTTTCTACCGCTGATTCGGACCACCTTTCCAGAGATCGTTGATATGCACCTCCCGGTCGAGGGGGCGTTTCACAATCTTGCAATCGTGGCGATCAAGAAACAGTATCCGGGCCATGCGCGAAAGATCATGCACTCCCTCTGGGGGACTGGACAATTGATGTTTACTAAGTGTGCGATCGTCGTCGATCATGATGTCGATGTGCAAAATCTAAAAGAAGTCACCTGGCACCTACTCGCAAACCTCGACCCAAAGAGAGATATTCTTTTTTCGGAGGGAACGACCGATGCGCTAGATCATGCCTCCCCCACTTTTGCCTACGGCTCCAAGATCGGGATTGATGGGACCCGTAAATGGAAGGATGAGCCGGGCTGTCGCGAATGGCCGGATGTTATTCAGATGAATCTCGAGGTTAAACAACGGATCGATTCAATCTGGTCAAAGTTGGGGCTGAAATAACTTATGTCGGAAGAGATCAAAGAACTTTTTAGCCGCATTGCCCCGAAGTACGACTTCTTAAACGGCCTTCTTTCACTCTCGATCGATCGCTACTGGCGGCGTGAAGCAGTCTCACACTTGGCCACTCCCTCTTTCAAAAAAGTCCTCGACCTCTGCGCCGGAACACTCTCCATGACACTTGAACTGTTGAAGCAAAACCCGACTGCTCAAATTGAGGCGCTCGATTTTTCCGAATCAATGCTACAAGCGGGAAAAAAACGGATCCCCTCTTCTCTTAAAAAACAGATCGGTCTCTTTTGCGCCGATAGCCTCGCCCTCCCTTTTTCAGATAAAACCTTCGACGGGGCGATGTGTGCCTACGGACTCCGCAACGTGGATGACAACCGAAAGGCGCTCCTTGAACTTTATCGTGTCTTAAGACCAGGAGGAAGGCTCGTCATCCTGGAATTCTTTCGACCCGATCGTTTTGCCACACGGCTCTTTCACTCCACCTACGGCCGATTTTTTATCCCAGCGTTGGGCCGTCTCGTCTCCCGTCATCCTTCGGCCTATAGCTACCTTAAGAATTCTGTGAAAAAGTTTCATTCCACCTCCGAATACAGCAAGCTCCTCGCCGATTCTGGTTTTGAAAAAATCGAGGTTCATCGCCAGACCGGTGGCGTTTCAACCCTTCTTATTGCGGAGAAATCTTCGTGAAGATCGTTATCGGCATCAGCGGTGCGAGCGGGGCGATCTACGCCAAACAACTTCTGGATGTTTTGGCAAAGACGCCTCACGAAATCTCTCTCGTCATCTCTGAAAATGCCCACCTCATCGCCAAAGAAGAGCTGGGCTTCGCTTACACCCAATACGATCGCCCAATCTTTGGGAGCCGCGACTTTTCGGCCCCCTTTGCAAGCGGCTCGGCAAAGTATGATCAACTGGTGGTAATCCCCTGCAGTATGGGGACCTTCGGTCGGATCGCGCACGGCTTCTCCGATGACCTCCTCACCCGTACAGCGGATGTTTTCCTGAAAGAAAAGAGGAAGATTGTTTTGGTCCCGCGCGAGACCCCCTGGAGTTTGATTCATATTGAGAATGCAAGGCTCCTCACATTAGCCGGAGCGGTTGTTCTTCCGGCGATCCCCTCTTTCTACAGCAAACCTAAAACGATCGAAGAAGCGGTCGACACGGTAATCGCTAGGGTTCTGGATCATATGGGGATTGAAAACCGACTGCGAGAACGATGGGGAAGCGTGTGATCTCTAAACTGCGCGATATTCTCTCCCTCATCAAATTTTCCCATTCTATTTTCGCCCTGCCGTTTGCCCTCGCCTCTATGCTCGTCGGTGCCGAAGGGATTCCTCCTTTAAAAACCATTCTTCTCATTATTGCCGCCATGGTTTTTGCCCGAAGTGCCGCGATGTCATTTAACCGTTGGGCTGATGCGATAATCGATGCCAAAAACCCACGGACACGAATCCGCGAGATCCCTCAAGGTAAACTGAAACGACAATCGGTCCTGAACCTGACACTTCTTTTTTCCGTGCTCTTTATCGTCACAACCTTTTTTATCAACCGACTCTGTTTCTTTCTCTCACCGGTCGCCCTCTTCATCATTTTTTTCTACTCCATGACCAAACGCTGGACCTCCCTCTCCCACCTCTTTTTGGGGCTCTCACTCGGTGTCGCACCAATCGGGGCCTGGATTGCCGTCACCGGAGAATGGTCCTGGATCCCTGTGGTGTTGGGACTCGCCGTTCTCTTTTGGGTCGCTGGCTTTGATATTATTTATGCCACTCAGGATCTTGAGTTCGACAAAACTGAAGGGTTGCACTCGCTCGTCGTACGATTGGGACTCAAAGAATCTCTTTTTCTCTCCAGAGTTTTTCACGGAGTCGCCCTTCTATTTTTTGTCTTATTCGGAATGATTGGTCATCTTGGCCTAATTTACTTCGTCACAATTTTGGGGATTGGCTTTTTTCTCACCTACGAACACTCTCTCGTCAAACCGGAGGATCTCTCCCATGTGAACGCCGCCTTCTTCACGATGAACGGGATCGTTTCGATACTCTTTCTCGTGGGAACTGTTCTTTCACGATTGTAACGAAGGGTTACTAACAGGGATGGAAAGGGAAAGAGCCAGGTTTTTCAGCTTCCGATCTAATGTCCAAAGAACCGCTCCTGATTCCTGAGCCGCCACCAGGATCATTCGATCGACAATTCCCGGCAACCCAATTTTCCGCCGACGGCATTCAAGGGCTAGATGGACCACTTTTTGCCAAATAAAAAAAGATTTCCAGTCTGGATCCACCGAAAGCATCGCCTCAAATGATTGCGAAAGCGCTTCCCTCGGTTTCGCTGGGATCTCACCGGAAAGAATCTCCGCCCTTATCGGAAGGCAAGTCGCAACACGCCGTTCCTCAATAAGTAATTCTAGGGGGGCGATATCCAGAGAAGATTTTCGCTTGAAAAATTCAAGCCAGACTGAGGTATCAACAAGAACGGCATCACCGCAGTGATTCATTGCTGTCATCGCAATCTCATTTTCTTTAAATCCTTCTTGGACAGCTTCACCAGGCCCTTTCCCTTATACTTGAGCAGCGCCTCCAATCTTTTCCTGCGGATGAGCTCTTCCAGTCCAAGGATAACCGCCATCGTTTGGGTCCCGACACCGCTCACACGAACCGCCTCTTCGAGCAGATCTTTTGGTATGTGCATTGATGTTCTAAAACGCATATTATATATGTATAATAAATTATTATTAAGCATATGTCAACTTTTTAGGGGGAAACTGCCCTTTTGACGACTGTGGGAGTTCCCGGCGAAGGAGCCGTATTCTCCACGAAATCAGTTGAGTTGTTATTGGTATCGGCACCCCCTTCGAATCGTGAAAGGCTGTGCCCCGAAGCAACCTGGACAGCCGAAGTCGTTTCAACCATCGCCAGCCCATTCTCGGCGACCATAAAATTGATCGGACCGTAGGCGACTACATCCAGAAGGTCCCCGTTGAAAACAAGTTGAACCGCATCTGGCCCATTTTGCGGGTCAAAATTATCCAAAAGATTATAATTCTCAACATGGCTTGTTGTTGTACTTCCATTAGAGCTATCGGCAATTACGAAAAGGCCACTCTCACCGACATAGGAGCCATCCGAAATAAGGACAGTGTCGGTCGACTTGCCATCATCCCCATTGATAAAAAGTATTTGAAGGCCGGAGAGCTCTTCTCCGGGAACTCCTTTTAGCTCGATAAACAACACCCCATCGGTATCACTCCCAACCACATCGTAGGAAACCTCATTGATCACAACGACCGGTGCGGCACGGGGAGGTGTGGAAGAAGATGGGTCGGGTGTTGTTCCTGATGTTGTTGGGCTCCCCGTTTTCGATGAGCCTGGCTTCGTGGCCCCGGTCACTCGAAACAATTTTAAAAATGGCGTTGCTGAATCAGACGGTGTCTGGTTGAAAGAAAGACCGTCCGGCGTTAAAAGTCGAGACGTCACGACCAGCGAATAACTTGTTTCTGTCTTTAATAATTGCGTGGGGCTTACGGTGATTTTAGTCCCATCTTCAGAGAGTAGACGGTGGACGGGATAAGAAGCTACTTTTCCATTTTCCAAGTGATTCATAAAATCGGACATTCCCTTATACTCTTGAAAAGAGACCTCCCCTTCTGTAAGAAGCACCGATTGTTCTGAAACCGTTTCAGGCTGAAGAGGGGTCGAGAAGGACAAGACAAAAACAGAATCTGGACTGACCGTCGATTGATCCGGTGTCACCTGCAGGACGCGCGGTTGGTCGGAGGATAGAGACCTCAAGGTTAAATCGGGAGTTCCACAGGAGGAGAGAAATAAAATTAGGAAATAATATCGCTTCATAAAGAGTGTCTTTCTAATTGTTGACTGAACCAGCCTTCTGTTAACCCATCCAATTCTGCTGTGAGCTGATCGATCTTCAGTTTGACAGCGCGGGAACCTTCTTTTTTATCCATTTGTAAACGACGACGGGTAAAATAGATATCCGCCACCTGGCTTGTCAGGCGGGTCCTCTCCCGATGCCAATTCCGCTGTTCCGACCCCACACTCAAGATGTCATTGTTGAAGATAAGCTCGTTCAAATACCAAACGGCCCGGACATCCACGCTGGTCCCATTATTAAAATCCCTGGAAAGGTTGTTCTCATCAGGCCCGATGAAGACATTCCCTCCGGTAACCTGAACCGAATCCCGTGAGGAAAGACTGACAACCTCCTTCAGGTCACGGGCATAACCAAACTGGAGTCGCGGCAACGCCGCGGACCATCGAGCCTTTTTCTTGAGAGAGGCCAATTCCACCGGATCAGAACCCAATGTTTGTAGGGCAATCCTTTGCACCTCTTGAACCGTTGGCTCTTTTTCCCATTCTTTGGAACGATCCATCGACCAACTGACGGAAGGGTGATTCAGCCAAGAGACCAGAAAAACTAAAATTAGGATTCGGAAATTCATGACTCTCCCTTCTGCAAAGTAAATGCCAGCTCTAAGAACAAATTTGATGCGGGGTTCTAATCCTGAATTAAGAAATGGGAGTTCGATTTTCATACCTACAGTACGAAAATCGAACCGTTTCCATTTTTGAATATGCTTGCTGAGAAACGGTATCCAAATTGCAGTACGAAAACCTGATGCGTCGCACCCTCTTCTATTGTCTCTGGATCTTCAGCTCATGTGCCGCGCTACCAACGATCCCTGATAAATCACAGCCGAAAGAACCTTCGGCATCGGTTGATCTGAATCCTTCCTTATTAAGAATCACAGCACTCAACATTGGCCAGGGGGACGCCACGGTTATTCAGACACCAACCGGTGAAGCCATTCTCATTGACGGTGGCCCGAGCGGGAGTGGTTTGGGTAAGATCATTCCATTTCTGGAAGAGGAAAAAATTGACCAGATTGAGACGATTCTGGTTTCTCACTACGATGCCGATCATATCGCGGGACTGCTCGATCTGATCCCCGGTAGAGACAAAACCCTCGGGACAGTCGACGACTGGGTCCCTCTTCGTGGCATCGGCGATCGCGGTGATGAAGAGTCGCGTGCCAAACCTCTCTTTGCCCCCTACTCCGCCCTCACAAATCGTTGGCGTTACAGTGTAAAGCCGGGCGACCATTGGTCTTTTGGCGAGGTTGAGATCAGCGCGCTTGTCATCAATGGAACTTATCTTGATGGCCGATCACTCCTGCTCTCTCCGGAGGATGAAAATGGGCGTGCCATGGCGCTGCTCATCCAATACCGTGAGTTTCGTTACCTCACCTCGGGGGATCTGACCGGTGGAGGTCCGAGCGGGATCACCGAAACAGCCGACCTTGAAACCCACCTGGCCGAAATTGTCGGACCGGTCACCGCACTCCATATCAACCATCACGGGAGCGTCACCAGTTCCAACGAACGGTTCCTCCATTTGCTACAACCGGAGGCCTTTCTAATTTCAGTCGGCAAGGATAATGATTACGGCCACCCTGCCCCGAGCGTTCTTAAAAGGTTGGAATCAACCGGTACCCCGATTTACCGAACCGATTTGATGGGAGATATCACGATCGAAACCGACGGGACCGACACCAGAATCGAAACCTCCAAAACCCCTTAAACTGTTGACTTCATCCCCCTTCCGCCTTAAACCTCTTCAAGACTTTTTGAGAGCGGCGCGGTAGCAAAGTGGTAATGCATCGGTCTGCAAAACCGATATACGGGGGTTCGATTCCCCCCCGCGCCTCAGCCCGGGTGGCGAAATTGGTAGACGCACAGGACTTAAAATCCTGAGGACCGAAAGGTCCGTGCCGGTTCGACTCCGGCCCTGGGCACAGCCTATTCTGTTTCCGCAATATTAAAGAGTCTAATTCGAAGAGACAAAGGGGAAAATGTTATTTTCCTCATTACTCTCCTCAACTCTATGGCCAGAATCAATTGTGAACTCCATCGATTCAGCTGCAGGTAGGCTCAGCGTTTTTTCAACTATCCCCCCACCCTCTAATGATTGTCCACTCCTTAAGACTTGCTGGACTGAATTATAACCCGGTTTCGTATACCCGTCAGGCCGGACACCAATCGAGAAAGGCCCTCGGGCTTCACTTTCGCCGTGGTTTGCAATGGTAACCCGTATATTTATCAAACGACTTCCTCTGCCGAGGATTGAGACACTTTCAATCACAAGATCAGGTTTGCATTTGATTTTCCGAATACGGTTATTGCCACCATCTGAAATGTAGATACTGCCATCCGAATGAGAAGCGATATCAGCAATGCCATTGAACTGCGCTTCTCTTGCTGGACCATTGGAAAACCCGGCTGTTCCGTTTCCGGCAATTCTTTTAATCATGTTATTGCTCGAAGAAACCTTCCACACTCTGTTTACACCCCCAATGTAAAGATTACCCTGCGAATCGACGGCAATAGTATGAGCACAGATGGAGGCGCTTGTTGCGGGCACATTGTCTTGCAATGTGGCATAGGGTGAATCACATCCACGAATATTACCCGCTACTGTTGAGATAATTCCATCCGGCGCAATTTTCCTTACATAGTTTCCGGAGGCAAAATAAAGGTTCCCATTGTTATCAAATGCCAAATCCGTTGCATAAATTTGTGCGGAGAGGGCAGAACCTCCATCCCCTGACCACCCCCGCCTTCCTGTGCCCGCAATAGTTTCAACGGTTCCATCGGTCATTATTTTTCTGATAACAGCGTGGTCACCTTCGCTACCGCCTAAGCTATTTAAGGAATCAATAAAATATAAATTTCCCTCCGAATTGATGACAATATTCTGTGGAAGTAAACAAGCTGAAACAGCTTCAATGCCATTGAGGCCACGCTCTACATCCCCATCACAATTGGTCACCCCTCCTGCCACGGTCGTAATGATGCTACTGCTTGCCGCTACTTTACGAATCCAGCCAGATTCGTAAAGACCCTCTTGTATGAAAAGATTACCTGTGGGATCAAGCGCGATATATTTGGGATAAATGAGATGGGCGTGATCCGCATGATCCCCATCTCTCAAATCGGCAAAGAAAGGATCTCCGGTACCAGCAAACGTATTAATTACCCCCGATGACACAATTCTACGGATTCTATGACCGGAGAATTCAGCGACATAAATATTGCCGGCTGAATCCACAGCTAACCCCGCCGGATTATTTAATGAAGCCGCCACAGCTGGACGTCCATCACCGGAAGAGCTCACAATACCATTCCCGGCAATTGATGTGACAGTGCACTCGGCTCCCAAGTTGTAAATTGGAATAAAACTCAGGAATGCAAGAGAGATCAATAAACGTTTTTTCATTAAGATCTCCTCATTACTCTACAATTTATGGCACCAACACCACTTTTAGCATGGTAGCATTACTGAATCCCGAAGTCAAATCTATCTCCCATTCCAGGCCTATTTCGTGTTCTGTAATTAGCCAATAACTATCTAGTCAGAACTCTTATTAAAAAATAATACATTTAATTCATATACTTATAAGAATACATGTGTTCTCAAGAACACGAAAACTGTTTTTTGTGATTGTTGGGGTCAAGGGTTGGTTGCTATGATTGGGGTATAGGAAAGGAGAAAAAAATGACCGGCTTCATCACAGAAAAACACTGGAAGGAAATCGAGGCGAATTTCCCTGGGGCCCATAGTCTCTACGAGTCCCTCTCCCACAAACCGAACACCTTTTTGGAGTTCATCAACCTTTATAACAATCGACCGAACAACCAAAGGAGGTTTTTTATGAAGACAAGAAAGATCATCGCCCTTCTGGTCCTGGCCCTTAGCTTGAGCTATTGCGGCGGTAGTGATAGCGGAACCGATTCTACCACCGCAGAAAATGGCACCGGTGGGTCCAGTGGGACCGGCAGTACTGGTGCGACAGGAAACGGGACAACAACCGATACGACCGTCTCGGTCTCTTGGCCATCCAAACTTCAGGCAGTGGCCTCAGCACTGGTCCCTAATGTCAACGGGTCTGGAACCAGCGCCTCAACATCAAGTCAACTCTCAGCTCTGCAGTCAGAAGAGCAAGCCTTAACCCTACAAAGTAGCGATGACTGGTCGACCTATCTGGAATCAGCGAATGTCTATGTCCTCACCGACATCTTTGGAGATCCAGAAGTTTATCCGGCGGTAGTGACCAAAATGCGTGTCCTTTTGAAACAGTTTAAACAAACGCTCAGTGATATCTCCTATCGGGATAGCGAATTTAAATGCAAAGGGGCGGCACCGATTTCCGCCGGGAATTCGATCCCAATCGCCTTCTACGGAAATGTCGATAACGGCACCGATGGCGACCGGGCTTTTAGGTGTCTCCTTAAAACAGCGAACGACCGCCAAACTATCATCTATGGGAAAGATTCCCATAACGTGATCCGTGTGGCCGTGATGTCTGACGACACCAATGCCAATAGCGAAGACGTCCCAAACCGTGGGAACTCTGTCCGCATCGCTGCCGTCACCTACGCCACCTATGCGGAGGTTTCTGAAAACGGAGTAAATGCCAATTATCTCGACCTCCAGTTTGCCCATGCCTCAAGCTATAACGGCGTTGACGGTGATTTTGAAACCGGTGATGACATGATCTTCAAGAGCCGAAGCCGGATTACCGGTCGCGTCACCTTAGACAACGATGACAAGGTAACAAGTGCCGTGGGTGACTTTGCGGCCATCAAGTACGACGGCAGCCCCAATGTGACCACAAGGACGGTGACCAAGGCGATCGGCCGCGGTGATTACAGGCAGGGGGGTCATTCCCTCTTCAAGATCGATTCCACCGTGACCGCTCTGTCGGCAATCCCGGGAACATTTTGTATCCAGCAGCCGGTGGGCAATTCAACCCCCCCTCTCTATGCCGATGCAGCAAATTGCACGACTCTGGAAGCAGACTTTGCCTGGGGGAATAATAGCTTCCCCTTCTCGCTGAACTCTTCATCGGAGAAGAACTTTACTGATAGAAAGTTCTTTGAGGGGAATGACACCGACCTCGTCAGCAGCTCGGGAGAAAATTTCACGATCCCCAGCTATCAGTAAAGGATACCGATTCAATCATTAAACCGTGCGGGACTCGAAAGGGTCCCGCATGTTTTCTTTTTAGGCAGTGTCAAAATCCTGTTATCAAAATGATAATTTTATCATTTTGATACCGCGTTGCCGGGGGGTCACCCTGCCAACTCGTTAAAATAACTACTGTTTTAGAAGTCCGTTTTCGCCCATTTCTGGCACGGGACTTGCTGTATAGTAGACCACTATGAAAAATTCAAAAATAGCAGGTCTCCTGACTGTTCTCCTAATCGTCCCTCTTTTGATCGTTGCCTGCGACGGTAGCAAAAAGGAGGCGGAATCACCACCAGTGGAGGATAGCACCAAGACCGCCGCAACAGGAAACGTCAGCAGCTGTCCCACAGAATGCAAACCGAATGAAACCTGTTTAAACGGTGTCTGCACCCCTTTCGTCTCAGGAGAGGAAGGAACAACTCCCCCCCCTCAGGAAGAAACTCCAGTAGCGGTACCAACCCTTTTCAAAACGCTTTCGGAGGATATCCGTAGAGTCACCGATATCAAGATCGATTCAACAAACAACAAGGCGTACCTGACAACCTTTGATGGTCTGATGAGTGTCGATCTGGCGACCCGTCAGGTAACGACAGTGGTCACGACCGACAAATTAACAGGTCTCCAACTTGCTCCAGGCGGTGCGTACGTCACGACCGACACACCTAGAAATGGACTTAAATACGTTAATTTCGAGACAAAAGAGGTAACGGTGGTGTCAGGCTGCGCCTCGATCGGCCTAGCCAAGGGTTTGGCGTTGGGTCCTGGCAAGGTGTATGTGATGACAAATACCGGTAGAGAGGATGTGAAGGTCTGCGATCTCACCGCCGGCCGTGTCACCGCAATCGGTGCTTCCAGTATCAGCACCCCCGCCAAGATTGCCCTCAGCACTGATAACAGCAAACTCTACGTTATCACCAGTGAGGGGCCCGGCGGCGGCAGCGCGGGAGGCGGTCTCAAAGTTGTCAATCTCGCGACACTCGAAGTGCGGCGCCTTCTCCGGTTAGGACAGGCCTCCGACATGGTGATCGCAAACAACAAGGCCTACATCACGACTGATAACGGAAACACGAGAGGACTCAAGATCTTTGATTTTTCAAATAATCGCGCCACCGAAATCGACGGGATCAGTCGCGCCAAAAAGATCGCGCTTAATGGCAACAGGGCCTATATCCTTAAAGAAGGGGCGATGGTTGTCGTCGAACTGGCAAGAAATAGTGTCGTGTCATCAACCAGCATAGAAAGTAATTCCTCGACCGCACTCGCTGTTGATAACGATACCGCTTATATCGGCACTTGGGATAATTCTTTTGACCTTAAAACGGTCCAACTTTCAACGAGGGAGGTCGGCTCCGTGGGAGGGATCAGCCACCCGACCGCTATCACCCTTTCTGGCAATAAGGCCTACGTGGCAACTTTTACCGGCTCTGTGGATCGGCCGAGAGCACAACATGATCTGAAGACTGTTGACCCGGAAACGGGTGACATTCAGGTCGTCCCAGGCTCCCTCGGCAACGGCCAAGCGGTTGCAGTGGGGCCTGGTAACATCGCTTATATAGCGGCACCAGCCGGTCTCTATAGCTGGAACCTGACAACCGGGAGGGAAGGTTTCTTGCCGCCCCCTGCCATCGGCAATTCCAGGGGGATGGTCCTCTCAGGGAACACGTTATACCTTGCCACAAGCATGATGGCCGATGACAACGACATCACAACGAAGGATCTCAAAATCCTCAGCCTCGATAGCCTTACTGGCCTCGTTAACCGCATAGTGGATGTCAGTGGTATCCATGGAGCGAGCCACCTGGCACTTGCCAACAATAAGGTCTACATCTCGACCGTTTATGACGGTCTCAACATCGTTGATCTTGCCGACGGTAATCGGGTCACCAACATGGGGATTGATTTTTCAAGCGCCGGCCCGATCGCCATTGCCGATAACAAGGCGTACGTTGGCACCAGTGACGGCATCAAGGTCCTCGATCTGGCCAACTTGAATGAGGTCGTCGCAACAATCGGGGTGAGTGGTGCGGAAGCTATCGCCACCTTTGAAAATAAACTGTACGTGGCAAGAGGAGATAGCGGCGCCAACAGTTTACAGATTGTTGACCTCGCCAAGGACAACAGCGTAAGCTCTCTCGAGGGGGTGAAAATGGCCAACGCTGTAACGGTAGATCCTGTCAACAAACGGCTCTACATCGGTACCTCTCGAAACCTGCTGATCTACTCCATCGGTGGCGCACCCCAACCTTGAGGTTGATTTTACCCGTCGGGTCTGCTCTTGTACCCGGTGGATGATCGACGCCTTCATTGAAAAATTTAAAGAACTGCCACCCGAGGCGATCCTAAAAACCGATCTCCTCCGGACCGGGATTTCTTTTTCACCCGAGGCTTTGAAAGAGCTCACCCAAGCGAAGGCCAAATCCTATTTCATTTTTTCCTTCGACCGTGTCCCGCAAAAGGAGCTCTCCGAACTTGAGAAGAAGGCAGTGCCGGAAGAGATCGCTTTGAGCGGTGGCCCTTGGAACCTCAAGCGAACGATCGTTTCCGTACGGGTCAACCCAGAGTCTCCCTACCGTATTAACTACAACCCGAAAGAAGCTGAACCGTTTGAACTGATGCAAAATGGTCGAACCCTTTGCAAAGTCACGCCACCGGAACGCCCTTCTTATTACAACACGCCTCTTGGAAACGGCAAACCGGTCCAGGATATCGCCCCGACGATTGAGTGGGGCTATCTCATCTACCTCACCGCCTTTCGCCTCTGCCAGTATTGGGGGGCCAAAGAGGAGTGCCAGTTCTGCGACATCAATGAGAATTACCGACAGCAAAAAAAGGAACGTTCCTACACCGGCATCAAAACGCCAGAAGAAATTGTCGAGGCGCTCTCGCTGATTCACGAAAAAGATACCAACCGAGAGACACACGCCTACACGGTGACCGGTGGCAGCATTACCACAGCACTCGAGGGGATGGACGAAGCCACTTTCTACGCCCGTTACGCCGAGGCGATTGAAGAACGATTTCCAAAACGCTGGGTGGCGAAGGCGGTCGTTCAGGCGCTTCCTTTGGAAGGGGTCAAACGGTTGAAAGAGGCCGGCTATCAAATCTATCACCCGAACTTTGAGGTCTGGGATAAAAACCTTTTCTCCCACCTCTGCCCCGGCAAAGAAAGTTACGTCGGTCGCGACGAATGGATTAAAAGGATTTTTGATGCCGCGGAAATCTTTGGGGCCTCAAATGTCATCCCTAATTTCGTCGCCGGGATTGAAATGGCCAAGCCTTATGGATTTAAAACGGTGAATGAGGCGATAAAATCAACGGCCGAGGGGCTGGATCATTTCATGTCTCACGGGATCTGTCCCCGATTTACCGTCTGGTGTGTTGAGCCTGGCACCGTGTTGTCCAAAACCAATTCAGAACCACCACCGCTCGACTATTTTCTTCGCCTGCTTGAGACCTACCGTGAAATTTTTAATAAACATAAACTCCCCCTCCCTGCCGGTTACGGTCCAGCTGGAGTTGGCAAGGCGGTTTTTTCCGTCTCCGCCTTTATGGACGTTCTGAAAGGAGTTGATCGTGATTAAAGAATTTGACCTCGCCAAAATTTTGAAAACCGCCTTGAAGAACGGTGGTGAATTTGCCGAAATCTACGCCGAGGAGACAGAATCAACACAGCTCGTCGGCGAAGAAAAAAGGATTGAAAAAATCCTTCAGGGGATCGACCGGGGTATCGGCATCCGGGTGATTCACAATCTTCAAACCGCCTATGGCTATACCAACGACACCTCCGAAAAGGCATTGATGGGACTTGCCGAATCGGTCTCTCAAGCGGTGAA
>JAUSKE010000040.1 GCA_030649435.1 Deltaproteobacteria bacterium | reverse complement strand
AGGGCCTCTTTTAATTTTCCCTTCGCCTCCAACACCATTCCCCTCCTCATCTGCGCCCTAAAACTTGCCAGTCCGTCATCCATCGATCGCTCTTGGAGGATTCTTGAGGCACTCTTGATATTAATGAAGGCGTTCCGGAGTTCTTGGTCTCGACCTTGGTAGCCAGCCACAAGTTCACCCCAACTGATGATATCCGGCTTGCCATCGCTGTTTCCTTGGCCTTTGAAATAATCGACCGCTGCAAGGATTTTGTCCCAACTTTGTTTGAGTGATGCATTCCCAGAAATCATCCCCTCAAAACAGGCACGGGCATCCTGATTGGTGAAGATTGAAACGTCGATCACCTGTCCTTGAAGTAGAAATGGGTCAAAGGGGGGAAGATGAAACTCCCCATTCGCATCCCTATCAATCTGCATTGCCAAATAGGCGTGGGAAACGGTTGGAGCGTGCTTCAGTGCCGGGGGTGGGGTCAGACAAACTAAATCTGTCGTTTTACCGGCCATAGAAATGAATCTCTTGGTTTAAGGTTTACTCGGAACTGCCCTCAAATCATCCGCAGAAGGGGCATCAGCTGGTACTGGGGCTGCTGTTGCAGCGGGGGTGGCATCGGGCGCCGTCGGACCGGTAGCAGGAGCTGCTGCGGCTGCGGGAATCACTACTGGCACTGGTGCCACTGCAGGAGGAATCGGAGTCATCATCGTGCGAGCCTTTTCAACAAGACCTACGGCACTCTGGATATTGATCGCCGCATTCCGGAGTTCCCTAGGGTCTTGCCCTGCGTAACCAGCCGCTAATTCTCCCCAACTGATGTTGTCGGCATTCGAGTCGGTATTACCACCTTCTCTAAAATACTTCACAGCGGCAATCGCCTTTCCTAAGCTTCCTCTCAGTGAGGGATTTCCGGCAACCATTTCCGCAAGACAGGTCACAGCATCGGTATCTTTAAAGATGGAGACATCGATCCCGGTCGCCTTCAAAGCCGCCTCGTCATAGACCGGCATCATCGGCGCACCGGTAGCATCGGTCTTAACCTTGAGGCTTAAGTAGGCGTGACTGACCGCAGGAAGTGTCGTCAAGGCCTGCGGGGTTGCGGGACAACTGTTAGCCATAAAATCTCCTCTTTAAATTAGACTATGGGCCGGTACCACCTGTTGAGGGTGCCCCACCTGTTGCTGGTGCTGCGGGAGCAGCAGGAGCCGCTGGAGAAGCCGGTGCTGCGGCACCAGCACCCGATGCTGAACTCGATTTATACGAATCTGGATCAAGGCTCATGGTAATACCAAACAACACCCTTGCATCCCCATAAACACCAGCCGCCAACTCTGGGCTGAGTGGAACGGAAAGGCCAGCACCCAACGAGGCCTGGGCAAACATCTCAAACGGGCCACCCTTAGGATGCCAAGCGATTTTCCCCATCTCACCAACTCCCACTTGAAGGGTATGAAGATTGACAGCCTGACTACTCCCTGGGGTTGTCTCTTCATAGGTTCTTGTGGTTGTGGTTGCTTCGGGATTGGCAGTCACTTCCCCTGCGGGAATCCCGTTATTGGAAGGGTCTAAGGCCTGATCCCCTGACGCCTCTTGCTCCGGCGTCGGGTAATTCGTATCTGTTACCGACACGGTTCTTGTCGATTCGGGCGTGCCCTGACTGGCACCATTAGCATATTTCACCCAACCACCGGTGACGTAGGGATCCGCTGAAAAATCAAACTGACCCCATGTGCCCTGATTGGTTTTAACATTCTGAAAAAGAGGTCCAACGAGTGCAGAAAGTTGCTGGGTACTCAAATCCAGCGAAAAGCCGCTAGAGTCCTTCCCCCAGGCGCCAAAACGAAGACCTACCTTTGTGATACTGGTAGGACCCATACCATCAGGATTGTCATAGCTGAGAGCAACCCGATTAAGAGGCCCTTCGACATAGCCTGCTGTATGTGGATCCCCAGCCCCGACATGAGCGGTACCTGATGCCTCGAGGGCTGTGGTTCCTAAGCTAACTGTTCCGTTTCCCATAAGTGCCTCCTTAAATAAAGTAAGTGTCCTTCGTTCAGACCTATTATCGTACCCACCAAGTGAGAGTTGCTAGAAATTTAAACCCCCTCCTTAAATAAGAGACCACCCCTTCCACCTTATATATAACCTTATATACGGGGATCCCCTGAAGCCTCACTTTTTTTAGCAACCTTTGTTCCTGATCCCCGAT
Source organism: Deltaproteobacteria bacterium (assembly GCA_030649435.1). Taxonomy (GTDB): domain Bacteria; phylum UBA10199; class UBA10199; order JACPAL01; family JACOUP01; genus JAUSKE01. The sequence goes on along the minus strand of JAUSKE010000040.1, from coordinate 14,709 downwards.
AATTCTACTAGGAATTGAAACTGTCTTAGCTAAAGGAGCCACTTATATGAAGAGCAAACGATATGGTCTCACAATCATCGTTGGATTAATCTTGGGGCTGATCTTCGGAATCACCGGAGTCACCCTGACAGCGACGAAGGCAGAAGCGGCCACGAACATCTACTCGGCCGACCGCTGCTGGATCGATGGGAGCCACCTCCCAACGGCCATCGGCTACTTCAATACAGGCCGCAACTGTTATTCGGGGAATGGGACCAGTCAGCTCGCCCCCGGTATCCTTTTCGACACTGTGGCCAGCACTGCTGCGGCAGGGCAAGAGGCCAATCATACGGATGAAGTGATCGCTGTGACTTTAGATCGTACCGTCGTTCTATCCGGAACGAGCCGAGGAAACCGGAGAACCTTTAATGGTCAAACGGTCCTGATGGGGGTCACCATTACCGGTCTCCTCTCCCAAACAACGATCGATGCCAGGCCGATTTTTGAAAGCAATGCGATTGCCTGTGTCTTTAATGCTACCGGAACAGGTTCAAAATTTCACAATGTGGTTCACTTGGATATCAGGGTCCCGAATGGCAAGAGAGACCGTGTCTTCTGCGTCGATGGAACCCCGATCCCTGACGCCCAAACAAGAACTTACGCGACTGCCGAGAGATTTTACCAACATAACGTCAACATCCTCGAAGAGGGGAATACCGACAGTGATGGTGATGGTGTTCCTAATGATGCGGACATCTGCCCTGATGAAGCTCAAGGAGCAACACCCGATCCAACGAGATTGGGTTGTCCTGCACCAGTGGTCGCCGGTTGTACGACAGATACGGATGCTGATGGTTTCTTCGAAGATGCCGCTTGTCCGGCTGCGACAAAGGACCAGTGCGTGGGCGAAAACTCAGCACCAAATCCTGACCCAACACGACCTGGCTGTCTCTTGGCCTCGGCCGGTGGTAGCAACATCCCGGTCTGTGCCATCAATCGCACGCCTGGGATGACTTCCAGTGATGGCAGGATTAGTTACACCGTCACCTGGACGGCAACAAATGCGACCTCGATTGCGATCGATCCGAACCAACTGGGTCTGACCAATTGCCCGAATGACCCATCTGGGACCTGTACCGGAACTTACACGACCGCTATTGCGGCAACACCTGGGACCTACCCGTTCGATTGTACGGTCACCGGCTCTGATGGGGCCGCCCGAACCTACAGTTACCCGGTGGAAATCCTCGCTGGCCCTGGCGGCGGTGGTACGATCCCAACCGATTGTGACTTGAGAGATCAAGCAGCTGACTGTGATGGCGATACGGTTGCCAACGGGACTGATAACTGCAAACTGCTCCCCAATACAGGTCAGGAAGATACGAACAAAGATGCCATTGGCGATGTTTGCCAAGTCCCTACGTCGCTATCCGATGTTGATAACGATGGCCTGACTGACGCTGAAGAAGCAATCTGCGGTACTGATAAGAACAAGGCGGATACCGATGGTGACGGCCTTGATGACTTCGAGGAATGCACCAACCCGATCTATCCCCGCTTCTGCTCCACGAACCCGGATTGCGATGCGGATGTCCTTTGTGATGGCGGTGCCGAGATCCCTGGGGTCTGCTCCAAGGGACCCGACAACTGCCGTATCGTAAGCAATCCTGATCAACTGGATAACAACAAGAACAACATTGGTGACCTCTGTGAAGGGGACACCGATGGGGATACCGTCTGCGATGGCGATGCACAAATCGGCGACTTCTGTACAGCCGGTCCCGATAACTGCATCCTGCCTAACCCGGATCAGGCTGATAGCAACCATAACGGAATTGGCGATACCTGTGAGTCCGTTTTTGCCCTCACGGCCGCTGGCGATGGTGGTTGCGGTTGTTCTGTCGGTGGAAGCGCTGCCCCAACCGTGCAATGGTTCGGGATGGTCCTCTCTGGACTCGGCTTGGCCTTCCTCCGGAGAATGAGAAAAAGATAACTTGTCTAGAACAAGAACCAAAAACCCCCTCGGGATGACCGAGGGGGTTTTTTTTGGTATTTTGCTTGCGTTTTCAGCCCATCTCATCAGAATGGGCCGATATGTCAGAGCGGATTTCCTTCGTCACCCTTCTCATGCTCCTGTGCGTTGCCGTTCTCTGGCTCTTTCGCCCCTTTTTCCCGGTCATTCTGATCTCACTAACCATTGTTATTAGCCTTTGGCCCTTCTTTCAGTGGGTCACCCGTCTCTTCAGAGGGTACCGATGGCTTGCTTCACTCCTCGTAACCCTTTTGCTCGCCATCCTTCTTATCTTCCCGATCACCTTTCTGGTCAGCCGTGTTGCCGACCAAGCGGTGACACTTGTACGGATCCTTCCTGACACCCTAAAACAGTGGCTTCCGATCATTAAAGAGTGGAGCGGCCATTTTAAAATTGCCATGCCCTGGGAGGCGATCCTCCCCGAGTTGATTCAAAAAGGGACCCAGGTCATTTCCCAATTTTCGCCAAAGATTTTGATGCAGACGACACAATTTGTCTTAAGCTTCGCCCTGACCCTTTTCATTACCTTCTTCCTTTTTCTGGAAGGTCCTTCACTCTATAAAAACCTTCTTATCCTCTCCCCATTAAAGGAAGCTTACGAAAACGACCTCTCTAAAGAGATTCGGAACACCCTGAATGCCTGTCTCTACGGCCAGATCCTGACCGCACTGGCCCAAAGCCTTCTGGCTGGCATCGGTTTCACCATTGTTCAGCTTCCGGTTGCCGCCGTCTTGGCAACCATCACGCTCTTCACCAGTTTCATCCCGTTTGTCGGAGCTGCCGCAATTTGGATCCCTGTTGCTGTCTATCTCCTGGTCACTCATCAGTGGTGGCCGGGGATCTTCATGGCCATTTATGGGACCCTCGTGATTTCCGGAGTGGATAATCTGATCAAACCGCTCATCATTCGGGGGAGGACTGGAATTCATCCTCTCTGGATTTTCCTTGCCATCTTGGGTGGTCTCCAAGCCTTGGGGCCGATTGGCCTGCTTGTTGGCCCGATCATCATCGCCATTTTTGTCGCCTGCGTGCGGATCTACAAAAGGGATTTTTTAAAAATCTAGCCTGCACTGATGAAATTTTCCCGACAGCTTTTACTGTTGGCCCTCCTCTTTTGTCTCGCCTGCGGTGGTTCTTCACCTCAAAGTACGGCAACACCACCATCCAACAACGCCCCTTCTAATCCATCCACCCCCTCAGGGTCTGACAAACCAGTAACAGAAACTATTTCTCTCACCGCGAGTGACTGGGATATCGTTTACAATGGCTATGGCTCCATCTCGTTCGATGAAACAAATGGGCTTACCCTCGAGCCGAAGAGGTCAACCAGCACGGGAGAAACTCATTCCGCCCTGGTCCTCGCCAAAATAACGGAGCGGTGTCCGGTCAAAGATTTTCGTTTGACCATTACCGTCACCACCGAGAAGCAGCTTCGATCGCCATCACCAAACCCCTGGGAGGTTTTTTGGGTTTTCTTCAATTACCTTCCTGACGGAAATTTTAAAAAGACAAACTATTTCATCCTCAAAACCAATGGCATTGAACTTGGCCGCGCCTTTGATGATGTTGGGCAAACTTTTCTCTTCACCGGGGACAAACCAACCCTCACCCTCAGCAAAAAAATGGAGCTCGTCCTTGAAAAGAAGGGAGAACACCTTGAGGTTTTGATCGACGGAATTTCAGTCTTGAGCTACGACGGCCAAACATTTCCCCAAGCGCTCTATGACCAGGCTGGTAGCATTGGTCTCTATACCGAAGATGCCCGAGTCACGGTGCAATCGGTCATCTTGACACGACTTGATTCTTCCTGTTCCTCTTGAAAAAAACTAAGGCTGACGGAGGTGGTAAGCCTTCGGTTTCACAAAGGCCTGAATCCCCAAAGAAGAAAGTGTAGCGCCAAGGCCTGAGTGTTTCCTTCCCGACCAGGGGAGGTATGGGCTAACACGATCGCAGCAGTTCCAATAACCGGTACCGGTATCGATACGAGAGAGGATGGCGCGAGCCCGCTCTTTATTCGACGAGTAGACGGAGGCGGTCAGGCCATATTCGGTGTCATTCATTAAGTGGATCGCCTCTTCATCATCCGAAACCGATTGAAGACCGATCACTGGACCAAAGCTCTCCTCCTTCATCACCTTCATGCCGTGATGGACGTCGACCAAGACGGTCGGTTCGAAAAAAGCCCCCTTCTTCCCCCACCGTTTGCCGCCGATCAAGAGCGTGGCCCCTTTTTGAACGGCGTCCTGCACCTGATCTTCCAAAAATGAAACCTGACTCGGACGGGCAAGTGCCCCCTGTGTGGTTCCTGCGTTTAAAGGGTCCCCTACCTTGAGTTTTTTGACCTCGGCAAGAAACGCCTGCACAAACAAAGGGTAGATCTTTCTCTCGACGTAGATCCGTTCCACAGCACAACAACTCTGCCCGTTATTGTAAAAACTCCCCTCAACCGCTGCCGCAGCAACGGAAGCAACATTTTTGACATCGGCGGCGACGTAGAGCGGGTCTTTTCCCCCCAACTCGAGACCAACCGGGATCATCCTCGAAGCGACAGCATCAGCAATCGCCTGACCGGTTCGGTAGGAACCGGTAAAAAAGAAACCGTCCAGAGGAAGCGTGAGGAGCTCCTTGCCGACCGAACCGCCGCCAACAATCACCTGAAAAGTCTCCGGTGGGACCCCCGCCTCCCAAAGAAGCTCCCCAATCTTGAGGCCGGTGACCGTCGTATATTCTGAAGGTTTGTAGAGGAGTGCATTGCCAGCAATCAGCGCTGGGACAAAAACATTCACCCCCACGAGGTAGGGATAATTCCAGGCAGAGATATTGGCGATGACCCCCAGAGGTTCAAATTCAAGCGACTCAACAAGCCCCGCTTCTTTGTGAACGATCTTCGGTTGCAGAACTTCGGCAGCATGATCTAAAAAAAATTGGATCCGGCGTCGTGCGCCAGAGATCTCGTTCAATGACTCCCGGATCGGCTTTCCCATCTCTTGGGTCAGGGTTCTAGCCAGTTCTTCTTCATTCTTCTCCAGAAGGGCTGAAAACTGGGAAAGACAGGCAACCCTCTTTTCGATCGGGAGTTCTCTCCATCGGCGTTGTCCCTCTTTGACACGGTCAAATTTCTTTTCAATCGTCGAGGCCGAATCTTCTTCCACCTCACGGATCAACTCTTCTGTTGCTGGATTGATGATCTTCATCCAGCCTTCTCCTTCTTCACCACCTCTAGAAACGCCTCATAGAGTGGTTCTGGTGGGAGCACCTTTCCCTTCAATGTCTCTGAAAATTCAGGATGCCACTGGACACCGACAACAAATTTCTTGGGATCCTTGTAAGAAACCGCCTCAATCAACTGATCCTCCGGCGAGATCGCCTCGACCACAAGTCCTTTCCCCAGATCCTTCACCCCCTGATGGTGGACTGAATTCACCATTTTTGGCGTCGCCCGACCATAAATTTTTTCCAAAAAGCCGCCCGATTGAAACTGAATTGTATGGTTAACCTTATCGTACTCGCCAGCATCCCGATGGACGAGCGTCCCTTCCTTTTGAGAACTGATATCCTGGTAAAGCGTCCCGCCAAAATAGACGTTGATCAGCTGACACCCGCGGCAAATACCGAGAACTGGCTTTCCTTGGCGAATGGCAGCATCTAGAATCTTCAACTCATAGGCGTCACGATAAGGATCCCCAAGCCATTTTCCATTTTGAATCGGTTTTTCACGATAACTCTCCGGCGCAAGATCGCTCCCTCCCGGAAAGACAAATCCATCGATCTCTGCCAAAAACTCTTTAAGTTTTTTCTCCCCAAGATCCGGAATCAAAACCGGCATGGCCCCTTGATGCGCAAGATAGTCGGCCATCTCGTTTTCCAGATAGCTCAAGGTTTTGGGACCAAAGACAGGACGGTTTGGGTCGGGGTAGAGAAAACAGGCTGTCACCCCAATCTTAATCATAGAGCGGCGCTGTAGATCTTTTTAAAATCAGCCTCAATGACCGGCTTCGGGTTGCACTGATGACAAACATCTTGAAATGCGAGTCGCGCTAATTTTTCCAAATCCTTTTCCGCCACCCCTTGTGTCGAAAGGCGAAGCGGGAGATGGATCTCTTCGTTCAAGCGGCCGAGGTACTGGATCAACGCCTCAGGTCCTGGATTGGACAGATTGAGAATGGCAGCGATATTTTTTAACCGATCGGCAGAACAATCGGCATTAAACGCCACACCATGACGGAGCATGATGGCGTTGGCCAAACCATGGTGAAGGTCAAAAAGGGTTGAGAGCGGGTGGGCCGTCGAATGGACGACACCCAATCCTTTCTGAAAGGCAATCGCCCCCATCAAGGCGGCAATCATCATTTGGCTGCGTGATTCAAGATCAGGCTTGTTAACAGCACGAACAAAACTTTGGCCAATCAAACGAATCCCCTCCAGGGCGACCCCATCACAGATTGGGTGGAACCCTTTGGCCAGGTACGATTCGATATTGTGGGTCAGGGCATCCATACCGGTTGCCGCAGTGACCGCGGCTGGCAGCTCAAACGTAAGCCCCGGATCGGCAAAGACCTGTCGCGCCATCAGTCGCGGCGAAAAAAGAATCTTCTTTTCATGGGTTGTATCGTCCGAGATCACGGTTGACCGGCCAACTTCGCTCCCGGTGCCAGAGGTCGTCGGGACGGTGATAAAATAAGGGATCTCTCCGGTCACCAACCGTTCGCCACCCGTGGAATCTTCGTAATCAAAAAGGTCGCGAGCATGATGGGCCTTTAAAACAATCGCCCGGGCCACATCGAGCGAGGCCCCTCCCCCGATCCCAACGACCGAATCGCAGGAGGATTTTTTAAACTGCTCAACCCCTCCCAAGACGTCACTCTTGACCGGGTTTTTGTGGATCCCGTGATAGACCTCAACTCCAAGACCGCTCGCCTGGAGAGAGGCAACAATCTTCTTAAAAAGTGGCAGACCCGCAAGCCCCGGATCGGTAACAATGAGTGGCTTTTTGAATCCCTGCCCTTTTAGGTGTGGACCCAATTCATCGATCACCCCCAAGCCAAAACGGATCGGCGTCGGAAAATTAAAAGTATACCTCTGATTCCAGTCCATGATTTCTCCTAAACTGTTTCAAAATACCGTTTCAAGTCCCAATCAGTCACCGCACTCGCATACTGCCGCCACTCCCACTCCCGTGTTTGGCAGAAATGTTTTACAAAGATCTCTCCAAAAAGTTCTGCCGCAAGAGGTGAGTTTTTCATCATTTCTGTCGCCTGATGGAGGTCACGCGCGAGGGGCACCGCCGTCTTGTTACTGTAGCCGCTCCCCACAGTTGCGGGAACTTTGAGCTCCATCTTCTTCTTGATCCCGTAGAGCCCGGAGGCCAGTGAGGCCGCCATGGCAAGATACGGGTTCACATCTGACCCGACGACGCGAAACTCAAGACGTGTTGAGGTCGATGAACCGGGCAGGACCCGAATCGCCGTTGTTCGGTTATCGATCCCCCAAGTCACCGTTGTCGGCGCCCAAGCCCCTTCCACCAAACGCTTGTAGCTATTAACCGTCGGGGCAAATAGTGGCATCAGATAAGGGAGGCAATGGAGTTGGCCGGCGAGATAACTCTTCATCGTAGCACTCATCTGATTCGTATCTCTCTCATCGTGAAAAAGATTCACCTGCCGTTTGCTGTCCCAAAGGCTCTGGTGTAGATGCCCGCCACAACCGGGGAGGTTGTTGTTCCACTTCGCCATAAAACTTGAGGTGATCCGGTGTCGCGAAGCGATTTCCTTGACCGCCGCCTTGAAGAGGGTCGCCCGATCGGCCGCCTCCAGCACCTCACTGTAGAGAATTGCCGCTTCATAAACGCCAGGGCCGGTCTCGGTGTGCAGACCTTCTAGCGGGATACCAAATTGTCCCAACAGGTTAAAAAGATCATTAAAGTAATTCTTGTTTTTCCAGGCGCGAAGGAGGGAGTAACCGAACATGCCGGTCGTGATCGGCGTCGGTCTTCGGAAAACATCGGCGGAGACCGGCTCTTCATCTATTTTAAAATTGAACCATTCAAACTCTTGGGAGAAAAACGGAGTAAACCCCATCCCTTCCGCCTCTTTTCGGACCTTCTTCAGAAGGCTCCGAGGACAGATCTCCAAACCTTCATCTTTTTTGTTCCGAAAGTCGGCAAGAAAAAACGGGATGTTATGATCCCACGGGACGCGGCGATAAGTCGTTAAATCCACCCTCGCCTTGGCATCTGGGTAACCGGAGTGCCAGCCGGTGAAATCGGCATTGTCATAAAGACTATCCAGCATGTCCCAGCCGAAGACGACGTCGCAAAAGCCAAAGCCACTCTCCAAGATGGAGAGAAATTTATCGCGGTGGATCACCTTGCCCCTGAGGATCCCGTCGATATCGACGATCGCCAGCTTGACCTTTCCTTCCGGGGACTCTCGAACTTCTTTGATAATTTCTTCGGCTGTTTTCATTGAAGCCCCTTCTTTGATCTCAAAACAAACTTTCTAAACCCAACCACCGAAATCCCAACAAAAGCAAAATACAGAAACGCCAGCAAATGATTGTAGGCTATCATCGCCAAAAGAGAAAATGTGGCAATAGCAAAAGCAATGAGTGGGGAATAGGGGTAACCAGGGACCCTGAACGGCCGAGCAAGCGCCGGTTCTCGTTTTCGGAGCCGGAAGAGCGCCACCATCGAAATAATATAGAGGGAGAGGGCCCCGAAACAGGCGAGGGTAATAATCTCCGCCGTCTTGCCGGTCAAGAGCGCCGCAATCCCGATCACCATATTAGCCAAGAGGGCAAGGGCTGGCGTTTTAAAACGGGAAGTCTTCCCCAAAAACCGTGGGGCGTAACCGACACGCCCAAACTCAAAAGTCGCGCGACCGGCGGCAAGAATAATCCCATGAAACGAGGCAATGAGGCCAAAGAGTCCGATCGTCACCAAAAGATGGTAAAAGAAATTGTTCTGACCAACGATCTGGGCAAGGGCCAATGGTAGTGGTGAATCAGAAGGACTCGCCCCTGGCGCGGGGTAAACGATACTCTCCCATCCCCCGACACCGATCGCGGCAACAAAGGTCAAAACACAGAGGATCACGAGTGTGAAAAGGGCCGACCCGAATCCGAGTAGAACATTTTTTTGGGGATTGATGGTTTCTTCAGCGACATTCGCCACTCCTTCGATCCCTAAGAAAAACCAAATGGCAAAAGGGATTGCCGCCAGGACCCCGCGGAAACCATGGGGGTAACTGTTTTGCACCAGAGAACTCCATTGAAAATGAGGCAGCGTGACCCCTGCAAAGATCAGGAGTTCGACCACGGCAAAGATCGTGATCCCCAACTCAAAGGCGGCGGCGGCCTTGACCCCGTAAATATTCAGCGCCGTAAAGATGAAATAGGCAATGATCGCAATCCCCAAAACCGGTAGACCTGGAAAGAAGAGATGAAAGTAGGCGCCGATCGCCGCCGCAATCGCCGGAGGGGCAAAGACAAATTCGATAATCTGTACGAGCCCCCCCACAAAACCCCAAGTCGGGCCGAGTGCCCGATCGGCATAGTCGAACGCCCCACCCGCCTTCGGGATCGCACAGGCAAGTTCCGTATAACTGAACGTGAAGGTGACATACAAAATAATGATGAAGAAAGTGGCGATGGCGAGTCCCGCCGTCCCTCCTGCGGGAAGACCCAAGTTCCAACCAAAATACATTCCGGAGATGACGTAACCGACACCAAGCCCCCAGAGCATTAGGGGGCCAAGAACACGATCTAATTTTTGGGATGAGTTGACGTTCCCGGTCATCAATGGATCTTGTTCAAGTTCAGAGCGGAACCGGCCTTGAACCAGTCAATCTGTTCACTCGAGAGGGAATGATTCGCCTTGATCTCTTCATCACGCCCATCTTTGTGATGGAGAATCACGGTTACCGATTGACCCGGTGTGAGCCTTGTGAGACCAACAACATCCAGACGATCTTCTTCCTGAACCTTGTCGTAATCCTTTGGGTCGGCAAAGGTCAGTGGCAGAACCCCTTGTTTTTTCAGATTTGTTTCATGAATCCGGGCAAAGCTCCGGACAAGAACTGCCGCACAGCCCAAAAATCGAGGGCTCATCGCCGCATGCTCGCGCGAACTCCCCTCGCCGTAGTTTTCATCCCCAACAACGATCCAACGAAGTCCTTCTTTTTTATAAAACCGGGCAATTTCGGAAAATCCCTGGCCGGATTCCCCGGTCACCAAATTTTTTCCCTTACCGGCCTCACCTGTGAAACCGTTCACCGCCCCAAAAAAGAGGTTGTCACTGATATGATCCAAATGCCCGCGGAATTTGAGCCAAGGCCCAGCCGGAGAGATATGATCCGTTGTACACTTCCCCTTTGCCTTCAGAAGGAGTGGGAGATTCTTGAAATCCTTGCCATCCCAGACCGAAAAAGGAACCAACAATTGTAACCGTTTGCTGTCCGGTGCCACCTTGACCGTCACCGCATCCGAATTTTTTGAGGGGGCAAGATAACCGGCCCGTGCCCGGACAAATCCTTTTTTTGGAATATCATCCGCCTTGGCCGGGGCGACCAGTCGCCATTCCTTACCGCCCGTTTTTAGGGAATCTTTGAGGGGATTAAAGGCAAGGCTTCCTTCCAATGCCATCGCCACCACCAGTTCCGGTGAACCAATGAAGGAATTTGTCTCTGGATTGCCATCGTTTCGCCGCGGGAAATTTCGGTTGTACGAAGTGAGGATCGAATTTTTTTCTCCCTGCTGAACATCCTCCCGCTTCCACTGACCAATACAAGGGCCACAGGCGTTGGCCAGAACCTTGGCACCGATCGCCTCAAGGGCGGCAAGCTGGCCATCCCGCTTGATCGTCTCGTAGACCTGTTCCGAACCGGGGGTGACCAAGAGCGGCGATTTTACTTTAGCGCCGTGGGCTGCTGCCTGCCGAGCGATATCGGCTGCCCGCTCAATATCTTCGTAGGAAGAATTCGTACAGCTCCCAATGAGACAGTAGTGGAGAGTGAGAGGGTACCCTTCTCGTTCGGCATCCTGCTCGAGCCGTGAGATCGGACGGGCTAGATCCGGCGTGTGTGGTCCGACAACGTGCGGTTCCAAGCTGTTCAGGTCGATCTCAATCACCTCATCAAAGAATTTTTTCGGTTCCTTCTCGACCTCAGGGTCGGCCCGAAGGAGTGAGGAATACTTCTTGGCGAGCGCGGCAATCTCTTTTCTGTCGGTTGCCTCGAGGTAATCAGACATCCGCCGGTCAAAGGGAAAGATCGAGGTAGTCGCCCCCAACTCCGCTCCCATGTTGGTGATCGTCCCCTTCCCAGTACAACTGATCGATTCGCAACCGGGGCCGATATACTCAATAATCTTGTTCGTCCCCCCCTTGACGGTTAACAGTTCGCAAACCTTGAGGATGACATCTTTTGGGGCGGTCCAACCGTTCAGTTCCCCCTTCAAAACAACCGCCACCCGTTTTGGAGCCAAGACCTCCCACGGCATGTCAGCCATCACATCGACGGCATCCGAACCACCAACACCGCAGGCGATCATGCCGAGCCCACCGGCATTCGGCGTGTGAGAATCGGTACCGATCATCAGCCCACCAGGAAAGGCGTAATTTTCCAAAACGACTTGATGGATAATACCGGAGCCGGGCCTCCAGAAGCCGATCCCATGTTTTTGGGAGGCACTTTCGAGAAACCGGTAAACCTCCTCATTCTCAGTCAACGCTGTTTTGAGATCAGACGCCGCACCGACCTGTGCGCGGATCAGATGGTCACAATGAACCGTGGTTGGGACTGCCGTTTCCGTCATGCCGGCGAGCATGAACTGCAGGAGCGCCATTTGGGCGGTCGCATCCTGCATCGCGACACGATCTGGGCGAAGAAGGAGAAAACTTTTTCCAGGGATCAGTTCCTGCTTTTCGGGATTGTCAAGGTGACCGTAAACAACCTTTTCCGCCAAACTTAAGGGACGACCGAGCCGCTTGCGAACCACCGCAAGCTTCTTCTCCATCCGCTCGTAAACCTGAGCGACCATCTCCTTCGTCGTCTCGATCGTTGGCATAGGGACTCTTATTTATCGTCTTGAGGGAGTGCGTGTGGTGCCGGGGCCTCTATTGCAGGATGACGCCACGCATCTGTCTTCATCTCCCCTTTTTGACAACAAGTCTTCATCGAATGGTAGGCGATACAACCGATCGACAGGATCGCGATCAGGCTCACGAGTCCACCGACAATCTTTCCCGTCTTCTTGCAGAAGAAATCGGGAGAGCAGGACTTGTTCAGGAGCAGAACACCGGAAACCAGGGCGATCATGTTGATCGCGATGGCGGTATGGGTATGGAACATCATCATCTGATGCATGGGACCTCCTTTGGTTGGGGGGAAACTAACAACTTTTTGAACAGTACGCAAAAGCTTTTTTATCAGAAGCCTAAACCAGGCCCCACAGCAGTTTTCCGGAGACAAACAGGATCAAAAGCGCAGTCACCCTCTGCAAAAAAAGTTTGGGAAGCCTCTGCGAGCCAAGACGGCTACCAATCTGTCCTCCGAGAAGAACAGCGATCCCCAAAGGGACGAGAAAAGCGGCGTCCGGCATCAGGCCTTCTTTTGAGAATTGTCCAAAAAGTCCGGCGACGGAATTGACCAGAATGAAGAACGATGCCGCAGCCGCCGCCTCCTTGGCATTGGCCCACCCTAGGAGATACAAGACAGGCGATAGAAAAATCCCTCCACCGATCCCGACGAGACCCGATAGGGCCCCTAGCAAAGCCCCGACCGGGAGGCCGACCGCCCAGGATTTTTTCCAAGAAACCTCCCTTTTGACGACAAAGGCCTCCTCGGAAAGAAACATCCGGATCGCCGCGACGAGGAGCGAGATCCCCAAGAGGAGCGAAAAAAGCCTCTTGCCGATCGGAAGAGTCCCCCCCCAATAGGCGGCTGGAATGGAGGTCACAATAAAAGGAATCACCTTTCGAGCCGAAAAGTGACCCTCCCGCAGGAAGAGAGTGAAACCGCCAGTGACGACAATTAGATTGCAGATGAGGGCCACTTTCGGAACGGCCGAGTAGGGGAACGCGAAGAGGATCAGGATCGCAATGTAGGTCGACCCCCCTCCAAAACCGGCGATGGAATAGACGAGCGCCGTGAGAAAAAAGAGGGAAACAATTAAGAAGAGCTGCTCCATCAATGCCCGCCACCCTCCATCATGTTAAAAATATGGAGCAGATTGGGAAAGACCGCCGCCATTGATTCCTTCACCCCTCGCGATGAACCGGGGAGCGTCACAAACAAACTCTTTCCCCTCACGCCGACCACACCGCGAGAGAGCATCGCATAGGGGGTCCTCCGTTGGCCGTAGGAACGGATCGCCTCGGCAATACCGGGGACCTCCCGCTCGATCAGGCCTTTCACGGTTTCCACGGTCAGGTCCCTCGGGCCGAGGCCAGTCCCACCGGTGGTCACAATCAGACGAATCCCCTCTTCAACCCACCCGATCAATTTTTGACGAATCTTTGCCGGATCATCTGGGACAATCTCGTAGTAACGAAGATCCAGCGGGAATCGTTTCATCTCCTCAACAATAATTTTTCCTGACCTGTCGGCCTTTTTCCCGGCCGAAACGCTGTCGGAGGTGACCAACACCGCGCTCTTGAGCGGCGATAAAAAGGTTTCTCCAAAATCACTCTTGCCCCCCTTCTTCTCAAGGAGTTTCGTCTCTCCAATCAGAACCTCTTTGTCGATCGGCTTCAACATGTCATAGATCGTCAGCGCCGCAATGGACGCCGCGGTCAACGCCTCCATTTCAACGCCGGTCTTGCCGATCGAACGAACCGTTGTTTGAACAACAATCTCCGTCTCCCTGATTTTGAAATCGACCGCCACCGAGTCGAGGAGCAACGGGTGACAATATGGGATCAGTTCCGCCGTTTTCTTCGCCGCCAGGACAGCGGCGACACGAGCCGTCGTTAGGACATCCCCTTTGGGGGTCTCCCCCCGTTCGGCACGACCGATCGTCTCCTTTTTGGCAAAGACCCTCGATTCAGCGATCGCAGACCGCAGAGTTTCAATCTTTCCCGAGATGTCGATCATTCATCCTCCAATCCCATACATACATGGAGTTTTCTCACTGATGGTTTGTGTAAAATTGTTGTGGCTTTCTCGTTTCCCTTGCAAGAGAGAGACTGTTTCTCTTGCGATCATTTCATCCGTAAAAGCAGGGTCTCGCAAAAGTTCTCGAAATGAAAAAGTCCCGTCATAGGCCAGACAATCCTGAAAGCGACCGTCACTGGAGATCCGGATCCGGTTACAGTCTTTGCAAAACGGTTGGGAGACCGGGCTGATAAAACCGATAAGCGTCTTCAACTCGGCTATTTTATAATAAACGGCAGGGCCGCTGCCGACACAAACGCCGGAGACAAACAATGAATATTTTTTCTGGAGCCGTTGTTTAATCTCACTCAAGGGGATGTAAAGATTCTTTTGATCGCAAGCCGGCCCGATCGGCATCAGTTCGATCAATCGAAGGATGAGGCCGTTTGAGGCGGCGAACTGAAGAAGGTCTTCCACCTCACCGTCGTTGATCCCCCTTTGGATGACAGCATTGAGTTTGATCGACTTGAAACCGACCCGCTTGGCCTCTTCGATCCCTTCAAATGCTCGGTTGATGTCGCCCCAACGACTGATCTGTTTGAATTTTTC
>JAUSKE010000030.1 GCA_030649435.1 Deltaproteobacteria bacterium | reverse complement strand
CGGACCCGTTTGTCGGCGAAGTAGGGACTTTTGTTGTTCCAACCAATAAAACTGTAACCGGGCGTCGAGTATTTCATCTTTTGAAACTGTTCATTAAAATGCCGACTCCCGGTCTGTTTGATCCACTGGATCGGCCGGAGTCCGGCAAAGTCGAGTCCTCCTTTTTTTAAAACTTGGAGGGCGACGGTATCTTCGGCGATCACCTCAAAAGCAATTTCACGGATCTCTGGCTTGGTCCCCCAATATTCTTCATTGCGGACAATCCGGATGCTTTCGTTCGTCTTCCAGGAGTGAAAACGATAGGGGCCGGTGCCGATCGGAGAACGGTTCAACGGGTGTTTGTTAAAATCCCCCTTTTCGTAGAGGTGCTTCGGGACGATCGGGATGGTTCCGGTAAATTCGAGCGCGAGAAAATACGGTTCGCGGTAGGTGAACCGGACGACATTGGAGCCGATCTTTTCAACCTTAATGATATCCTTATAATAGACCCGGAGGTGAGGGGCATCGACGGTCGGGTCGATGATTCGCCCAAATGAGTAGACGATGTCGTCGGCGGAGAACGGTTTTCCATCGTGCCACCGCACATCGCTTCTGAGGGTGTAGGTGAACTGCCGGTGGTCGGGTGAGATTGTCCAACTGGTCGCCAGTTTTGGTTTCCAGGCGAGGGTGGCGTTGTCCCTCTCGATCAAGGTTTCAAAGATAAAGCTGTCGATTCGCGAGGCGTAGGCATCGGTTGAGGTAATCGGGTTCAAGGTGTCCGGTTCGGCCCCCAAATGCCACAAGAGGGTTGATGGTTCCTTCGGGACTTGAAAGGAACAGCCGAGTGAAATGAGAAGCAACAGAATAACCCCACCCTTACCTCCCCTTAAATTAAGGGGAGGCGGGGAGGGGTTAAAAATCTTGAATTTGTTCAGCATCTTTTGGAGGGATCAGTTCGAAGGTTTTGGGGGGAAGCGACGGGTTTATGCCGATCGCCTCAAATTCAAGGGTGACTGTTTGTCGCGGCCTCCAGAAACGTAAGGTTACTTTTTGGGGGGCAGAAATTTCATCAACCGAAGTCCACTCCAGAAATTCGACTTCATAAACTTTATGCCCTTGGGTATCGAGGTTTCTGAATTTCTTGGGCCTCAAGCTCTCAGCATCGACCCAGATTTCACTTTCATCCCCTTTCAGAAAAAGGGTTTTTCCTTTTTCTCTGGTTTTTACGATAAAACTCTCGGCCTCTTCAACCGGAAGGAGCCCCATCAAGAGGGGGACCATCTTTTCTGGATCAAGCGGGATCGAAAGGGTCCGCTCGAAGAGCCCCTTTTCAGCGGTGGCCTGGAGGTATCTGTTTTCCTGTGGCCAATAAAAGGTGGCCCGGATCCCGTTGGAGGCAACCTGACTCGCAGGGAGGCCAAAGTCGTTCAACGCCTCGATCCGGAAAGAAGCAGGTCGCGCGAGAAAGAGGAACTTTTCTCCCCCAGAACGAAAGAGGCCTCCCCCCGCTCGGAATCGAACCTCCATCTTGAGGCTTTTTAATCGGGAACGTTGCCCCTCCCAGTTTCGAAAAACTTCTTGGATCTGTTCCTGGCTCGAGACCTTCTGCGGAGAGACTGTTCTTGGTAACGACGAGGAACAGCTGATGAGTAGGGGAAGGAGTGAAAGAATGAAAAGACTACGGCTGGACTTTAAGCCGTTCAATCTTCTGTTTGAGCCGCTCCATTTCTTTTTCTGCATCCGGCTCCTTTTTCTTCGAAAGCAGGCCTAACGATTCCTGAAAATAACGGAGCGCTGTCTCGAAGCCGCTCTTTCGCAGGTGCAAATCCCCCAGATGCTCCACGATGGTCGGTTCCTGCGGGATCATCTGGTACGCCTTGCCGACGTAACGAAACGCCTCGTCCAAATCCCCTTTTCGAAAATAAACCCAACCGAGACTGTCCGTTATATACCCGTCTTCCGGTTTCAGTTCCAGCGCTTTTTTCACCAATTTCTCGGCCTCATCGAGATGGATGCCCCGTTCGGCATAGGTATAGCCGATGAAGTTCATCGCATGGGCATTGGTCGGGCCGAGCTTTAAAACCTCCCGCATCGACTTGATTGCCTTTTTGAAATCCCCATTTTTGTCATACAGCACTCCCACCGCGTAGTAGAGTCGACTTTTATCCTGGGCTTTTTTGAGTCCTTCTTTCAGGATGGCTATTCCCTGGAGAAGCTGGCCACGATCACGTTCAATCTCGGAGATGTATTCGTAAAACTCGCCGATGTCGGGTCTTTTTTGGATCGCTTGGTGAAGGATCGCCAAGGCCGCATCCTCTTTTTTCTCTTGAACAGTCAGGTAGGCGATATGAAGCCGTGCTTCCTTGTAAAAGTCGGAGGGGGTGGGGATTTTTTCAAATTCACTCTTGGCCTCTTTCATCTTGCCGGTATTTTCATAAATGACGCCCAGGTAATAGGTGATCTTGTCGTAGTTAGGGGACTGGTCGAGAATTTTTTTAAATTCCTTGATGGCGGCGGGGTAATTCTTCATCTCGTAATGCAGGAGCGCCACTTTCAGGTGGAGGGAGATGTCATCCGGGTTCTTTTTCTCCATCTCCGCTAAGGTTCGGAGTGCCTCCTTCTTTTTGCCACGGGTGATGTAGATATCGGCAATCGCGGAGGAGGCCTTGAGGTTATCCGGTTCCACTTTAAGAACTTCTTGATAAGCGGCGATGGCGAGGTACGGTTTATTCACGAAATGCAGGTAGAGCGAGGCCTTGTAGAAGAGAGAATCGGTTTCTTTGGGGTGCCTCCGGTGAAATTCGTTCAGCAGGTTCAAAGCAGCAACGAATTTTTTTTGGATGGCATACTCCTGTGTCAGCTGAAAAACCGTATCCTCAGAATCTGGATCTTTCTGGCGCGCCTTCTGAAAATAACGGATGGCTTGGGTGTGGTCCCCCTCTGCGGAGTAAATCTTTGCGAGAAGAACCGTTGCTGGCAGAGAGAAGTCTTTTGAATCCTCCAATTTCTGACAAATGACCTTCGCTCCTTCCAGATCCCCTTGGGCCGCCTTGAGGGAGGCCATCTCCATCAGGAGGGATTCGTTGTCGGGATTTTCGTCAATCGCCATTTCAAGGTAATGAGTGGCCTTCTTGACCGCTCCTTGAAAGAGCGAAATCCGGTAGGCCATGTAAAGTTGGGTGACCTTCTCTTCTTCAGGCGAATTTTTAAGGGGGCTGGCCAAGGCGAGGCCGGGGCCGACGACGAGTAGTAGGAGAAACGCTAGTTTTTTGAGAAGCTTCATCTCTATC
>JAUSKE010000025.1 GCA_030649435.1 Deltaproteobacteria bacterium | reverse complement strand
TCGGTGGTTTTGGGAATTACCTGGTGCCGCTCCAGATCGGCGCGCCGGATATGGCGTTTCCAAAACTGAATGCCGCCAGTTACTGGTGTTATTTTGTTGGTGGCGTTGTCATGCTCTCCAGTTTCTTTGTTCCGGGCGGGGCGGCAAATTCAGGCTGGACCTCCTACCCACCACTTGCCGATATCGCCACGACGGGGCAAACTTATTGGCTCTTCGGGATGGTGGCGTTAATCACCTCGTCCCTCTTGGGTTCGGTCAACTTTATCGTCACCATCGTCCAGCTTCGGGCGAAGGGGCTTTCGTTCTTTCGGATGCCGTTCTTTGTCTGGGCGCAGTTTGTCACTTCGTTCCTGCTCCTTTTGGCCTTCCCACCGCTTGAGGCGGCCGGAGTCTTCCAATTGATGGATCGTCTCGCCGGGACCAGTTTCTTTTTGCCGAGTGGTCTCGTGATCAGCGGTACCCCAATGGCGGTCAGCGGTGGTGGCAGTCCGCTCCTCTGGCAGCATCTCTTTTGGTTTTTGGCGCACCCGGAGGTTTATGTTTTAATCCTTCCGGCGATCGGGATCGTCACTGAAATTATTGTGAATAACACCCGCAAGCCGCTCTACGGTTACAAGACGATGGTCTATGCCGTCCTTTTTCTCGGCTTCATGTCGTTCATTGTTTGGGCGCATCATATGTTTATGACCGGCATGGGGACGACGATGAGCAATTTCTTTCAGGTGACGACGATGATCATCTCAATCCCATCGGTCGTGATCCTCACGGTATTGATCATCACGCTTTGGGGGGGCTCGATCCGGTTTACCGTGCCGATGCATTTTGCCTTGGCCTTTCTGCCGATGTTTGCGATCGGCGGACTGACGGGACTCCCGCTCGGCCTGACCGCTGCCGATATCCCTCTGCATGATACCTACTATGTCATCGGGCATTTTCATTATGTCGTGGCACCCGGAACACTCCTCGCCCTCTTTGGCGGCATTTATTATTGGTACCCCAAGGTGACCGGCCGGATGATGGATAACAGGTTGGGAAAAATCCATTTCTGGGGATCGTTCCTCTGTCTGAATGGAATCTTCATGCCGATGTTCATCCAGGGGATCGCCGGAGTCTCGCGCCGTCTCTATCTGCCGACCATGTATGCCCATGCCCAGCCGCTTCAAGGAACGAATGTCTTTATGTCGTCTGCGGCCTGGATCCTCGGTTTGGTACAACTCATTTTCATTTTTAATTTCTTTTTTAGTTTAAAGAGGGGACAAAAGGTCACCTCCGATAATCCGTGGCAGGCGACGACGCTTGAATGGGCAACACCAACACCGCCGCCGCATGGGAATTTTTTGCAAGAGCCGGTTGTCTATCGGGGACCGTATGAGTACAGTGTGCCGGGGCGAAAAGAAGATTTTTGGCCGCAGAATGAGGAGAAAT
This sequence comes from Deltaproteobacteria bacterium, assembly GCA_030649435.1. Classification (GTDB taxonomy): domain Bacteria; phylum UBA10199; class UBA10199; order JACPAL01; family JACOUP01; genus JAUSKE01. The sequence continues at coordinate 11,145 of JAUSKE010000025.1, read as the reverse complement.
AAATGTCCACCGCCATAATACATTATATCGATGAACCGCATCCGGTCACGGGAGTGACAAACTCCAAGTTGGGGATCTGGCTCTTCCTGGCCTCCGAGGTGATGCTCTTTGGGGCGCTGTTTTCGGCTTACATCCTTCTGCGTACCGGAAGCGATGTTTGGCCCCATGGCTCCACGCTCTTGAATGTTCCGTTGGCGACGCTGAATACGATTGTTCTGATCACCTCCAGCGTCACGATGGTCATGGCCTGGGCCTCGCTGGCGATGAACCGGTTCTCACGGTATCAACTTTATATGAGTCTGACCATCCTGCTTTCCTTTGTCTTTTTGGTGGTGAAAGGGTTCGAATACGGGCACAAGTTTGAGCACCACATCACCCCAGCGACCAGTAGTTTTTACGCTATTTATTTCACAATGACCGGCCTTCACGGCTTGCACATCATCGGTGGGATTATTGTGAATCTTTATCTCCTTCTCTGGGGGAGTCGTCTCTGGCAGACGAACCCAAAACAGTTTACCGGTCGGGTCGAGGCGGCGGGTCTCTATTGGCACTTTGTCGATTTGGTTTGGATTTTCTTGTTTCCGGTTTTGTATTTATTGTAGGGGGTTTTATGGCGCATACCGCGGAAGAGGTTCAAAAACAGGTTCGTATTTATATCAGCGTCTTTGTCGCCTTGATGGCCTTCACCGTCATCACAGTCGGCGTCAGTTACCTCCATCTCGCGGTGATCCCGGCGATTATTCTGGCCCTGACCATCGCCACGATTAAGGGCCTGCTTGTCGCCGGTTATTTTATGCACCTTTTGTCCGAGAAAAAACTGATCTATTGGGTCCTCATCCTGACACTCCTGTTCTTCGTCGTCCTTCTGATGATCCCTTCCCTCACCGAAAATGAAATGATCAGGAAGGCTTTTCATGTCTCTTAAGGCGTTTCACATCTTTTTTATTACCCTCTCTTCTCTCCTGGCGGCCACCCTTATCTTTTGGGGTTTTCGTGACTATCAGACGACCCATCTGACCGGATCTCTTGTTTTGGCAGGGATCGGTATTTTATTGGTTGTCATCCTGATCCCGTATGGACGGTGGTTTCTGAAAAAAATGGCCAAGGTTGGTCCGCTCGTGTTGGGCCTAGTCATGGTTGAAAAAGCATCGTGGGCCTGTGCCGTCTGCTTTGGCGACCCGACATCGCTTCTCAGCAAAGGGGCCAAGATGGGGGTCTTTTTTCTCGTGGCAGTGGTTTTGGTCGTACTTGGTTCGATCGTCGGTGTTGCCGTTTCCTGGAATCGTCGGGCAAAACAATAATGAATCTTTCGTTGGAAGCGGTTGACCCGCAGGGGATCTCTCCGGAGACTGCTTTGGAGATCCTCAAGGCATCCCCTGAGGAGATTTATTCTCTTTTCCCGCTGACAAGCCAGCTTCGCGAAAAATATTTCGGCAAGAAGGTCAAGCTCTGTTCGATCGTGAACGCCAAGTCGGGTCACTGTTCGGAGTCGTGCGGTTTTTGCCCTCAGTCGGCCCACTTCAAGGAAACTAATGTTGAGACTTACCCGTTGATGGATGCCGACAAGATCGCTCATGTGGCGGAGGATTCCTGGAAGAACGGGTCGAACGAGTTCTCGATTGTCACGAGCGGTTACGGGATGGAGGACGGAGAGGAGTTGGCGGTGATCGAGGAAGCACTTCAGCAAATTACCGCAAAGACGGAGCTCGACCCTTGCGCCTCATTGGGGATTGTCTCCATTGAGACCTTGCGACGCTTGAAGGAGGCGGGCCTCGTCAATTACCATCACAACATTGAAACGGCCCGGAGTTTTCATGGGGAGATTGTAAAGACGCACAGTTTCGAGGAAGAGCTGCAGGTGATCCGAAATGCCAAGGAGGTTGGTTTGAATGTCTGTGCCGGCGGCATCTTCGGCATGGGAGAAACCCTGGAACAGCGGGTTGAATTTGTCTTTGAGGTTAAAAAGATTGATCCGGCCAGTTTTCCGATTAATTTTTTGAATCCACGACCGGGCACGCCCCTTGAAAATTGCAAAGAGCTAACACCACTTGATTGTCTAAAGATTATTGCGATCTCGCGGCTCGCGATGCCTGCCAAGGATATTTTTGTCTTGGGGGGGCGTGAAGTGAACCTTCGGGAATTACAATCCCTCATCTTTCTCGCCGGTGCCAACGGGACGATGGTCGGGAACTACCTAACGACCGCTGGTCGTGCCCCCGATGAAACGGTCCGGATGATTCACGACCTTGGTCTTGAGATTGTGGCGGCGCACCATGTCCCTAACCCCTCCTGACCTCCCCTTACTCCAAGGGGAGGAACCTTTCATTCCCCCTCTTGGGGTAAGAGGGGGTTGGGGGAGTTAGCAAAAAAGGGTCAACGGAATTTTTTCCAATCCGGCGGGCGCTTTTCCAAAAATGCGTTCATCCCTTCAAGCGCCTCGGCGCTGCCATAAATTTTTTCAAGATCCTTCAATCCTTTTTGGATGCGTGGCATCAGCCCTTCGTAGAGTGCCTTGCGCGCAAGGTGCAGCGCCTGAGGGCTTCGGTGGAGAAGCTCGCGACAAAGATTTTCGACCGTCTGATCCAGTTCCGCTTCAGGGACCGATTGATTGATCAGTCCAATCTCTGCCGCTTCTTGGGCCGTGTACTGTTTATTCACAAAGGTAATCTCGCAGGCCTTTTTGAGACCGACCAAGAGAGGAAGAATTTGTGTGCCCCCCCAGAGTGGCGCCGCCCCAATCTTTGGGCCGACCTGACCGATTCGTGAGCGATCCGAGGCGATGGTGAGGTCACAAAAGATCTGGATCTCGTTGCCGCCGCCAAGGCAGTAGCCGTTGACCTTGGCAATGATCGGTTTTGGGCAGGATAAAAAACTCTTCGTGAGTTTGGCCAGCTTGGCGCAAAAAACCTTTCCGCTCTTTCGATCGAGCTTTTTCATCTCATCGATATCGCCGCCAACCGAAAAGGCTTTTTGTCCAGATCCGGTGATCACAATAACGCCGACCGATCGCTCTTTCGAGGCGCGGGTAAGGGCGGCGGTCAGGTCGACGATCGTTTGCCCTCGAAAGGCGTTCATCTTTTCGGGACGGTTCAGTGTGATCGTCGCCACACCGTCTCGCTGGTGGTAGAGAATGTCGGTAGTATCGGTCATGATTTCTGCTTGACTCATAGCAGAGATCTATGTTTTTTTCAAAAGTATCTAACACCGAAATCTAAGGAGGTTTTATGGGCGAGCTGGTTAAGGTCACTGCCGTCAGTGAAGTCCCCAACAACGAGGGACGTGTCTTTGAGGTCAAGGGGCAGCAGGTAGCGCTCTTTAACGTCGACGGAAAAATCTGTGCGATCGAAAACGTCTGCCCCCATCGCGGAGGCCCTCTGGGTGAGGGGAGTCTGGATGGAGCTATCGTCACTTGTCCCTGGCATGGGTGGCAGTTTGATGTGACGACCGGTCAATCTCCTGTCAATCCTGCCGCCTCGGTAAAGACATTCCCCTGCAAGGTCGAAGGGGCCAACGTCTCTGTCGAAGTTGAATAAGACGCCGTACATCCTTCAGATCGAAGTCGGACCGATGAAAAATTTCAATTACCTGATCGGCGATCCCGAAACAAAAGAATGTGCCTATGTTGATCCCGCCTGGGAGGTCGACCGCCTTTTGAAAATGGCAAAGGCGGATGGCTATCAGGTGAAGAAGATTTTTCTGACGCACAATCATTTCGATCATGTCGATGGGGTGGAAGAGGTTGTTCAGGAAACGGGGGCGGAGGTTTACATCCATTCCCTGGACGAACAGCCGATCAAAAAGGGGAAGGGGCGGTTGGTTCAGCTCTCGGATGGGATGGAAATAACGATTGGTTCTTTTCGGGTGACGGCCTTGAATACCCCCGGCCACACCCCCGGTTCGACCTGTTACCTGGTTCAACAACATCTTTTTACCGGAGACACCCTTTTTCAGGGGAACTGCGGCCGTTGTGACCTCCCTGGGGGGGACCCTAAGGCGATGTTCCGGAGCCTCCAAAAGCTCGCCAACCTTGACCCGGAGACCAAGGTCTACCCGGGGCATGACTACGGTTTGATGCCGATAACCACCATCGGCTACGAAAAAGAGCATAACCCGACCCTCAAGGTCGGCTCCTTGGCCGATTTCGACCAAATCCCCTAAAAAAAGTTCAAAATCCCCAAAAAAATCGGAAACTTTCCTGACAAAGGACCGAAAATAGGGGCGCTTATGGTTGACTGCACCCGACCTTCTGGTTTTGGGGAACAGGCCTATTGTTGGGGAGATGTGGCTCTCTCAACAACGGCGGGCGTTTTAGAGGCAACCCGCACCCGCTGGTTCCGCGAGTGGCACTCCGTGATGAACCACGGCATCGTCTACATCGCCCCTGATTTCGGTTCCGGGCCAACGATCCCGGTCCCTGCCGATTACGATCTTGAAACTTCTGTCACCCGTTCGCAGGCTTACTACCCACAGGCAGCGGCCCGTTTTGGGGCCAAATATCTTGTGCGTGGCTTGGGGCTCGGTGCCGAGTTCTGGATCGGCTACAAGGCGTACGACCGGATATCCACCAACCAGTCTTACACAGAAGGGACGCTCACTCAGGATGGAACTCTGCTGGCTCAAAGTGTTGTGGGTGCCTTTGCCACCATTCGTCCTGCCCGCCTCGACAGGGCTTTTTGGGGACATGCCTCTCTGATAGTTGGTGGGATCGGTTTTTTTGATAATGTTCGTAACGGTCTTATTTACAACCCTTCACCCGATTCCCCCATGGTTCGAAGTGCCGCCCTGCAACTCGCCTTGGTCGGCTTGAACTATTCGTTGGGGGTTGGTTGGCAAGAGGGGAGATATGCATCACTGGCCAAAGACAAACAAAACGCCGCCAATTTGAAGAATCCGGGGCGGGCCAGTTTCTACATGAGAATGGTTCGAGAAGGTGAGCCGGTTTACTCCCCTTACGCCAGAGAAGAGCTCCCGGGTGTTCCTGTGACGGAAGTCCCTGCAACAGTGACAGGACTCACGGTCAGAAACAGTCGATACCTGGCCTACGATACGATTGATGGTGTCGAGAAACAGGTTGGATTTTTTGATATCCACCAACCAGTTGTTCGTGATGGCTCTGAATTTAGACCGATCGGTAGACCTGAAATTACCGTCGAGACCTTTCCCGGTTTTGACCAACAGAGCCGTCTCTTAAGGGTGAGGACTTCCCTTCTCCGTCAGCACCCCGAGGCTTTACCAACCTGGTCGACCCAGACGACAAACCCGTACATCAGCTCGACCGCCGCCTATCAAAGGTCTCTGCCGATCGGTTGGCGTGTCACCGCCTCGGTCCCCAAGTTTGAATGGACCCATGACGCCATCTCTGGGAGATCAATTTTGAGCAACAGCCCGATCAAGTATATCAACAGGGATCACCGGACCCTCCCCTTTGAAGCGAAAGGGAGTGGGGGAGTTCCCGGCCATCTTTGGCGTCGGTATGTTTCAGGCCCTCTCCTGAACGCACGAGATACGGTGAGGGATTATCGGACAATCCTCCGTTACATGCGTGAGACCCCGAGGGCCTACATCGGTTTTGCCGAAGGGCCGCAGACCCTCCCGCGTCTTCGGAGGTCACTCGTTTGGAGTGAGCGCCCCCTCGCGATGGCGCCAATTAAAAAACCGACTTGGTGGGAAAAGAAATGGAAAGACTTTGGAGGAGAACCTCCTTTTGAAGCCGGTAACTGGGAACGGATGCCGACGAGGGCTTTTTCCCAAGTGTGGGATGGCAGGCATGGAGTGAGGCCAAAACCATCCCAATCTCGTTAGGAGAGACGATTTATGGTCGATTGTATTCAGCCGAAGAATAATTGGGAACGGTATTATTGCGAAGCGACCCAAGGGATCGGTCCATCGGTGCTGAACACGGTGGCGACAGCGACAGAACTTGCTCGCAGTCGTTATTTCAGTCAGTCCGACTGGTTGATCCATACGGGGGTTCATGTTTCTCGACCCCGCTTTGGGACACGAACGGTTCAAGTTCTCGAAGCGGCTCCAGGATTTACCCCGCTGGCCCCAGCGGAGAGTGCCTCTGCCATTGGGATGGCCTATCTGGAACACCCGTGGCTTCGTGTCGGTGCCCATTATGGGGTTCGTAGTTTTGGTCTCTTTGCCAATCTTTTGTTTGTCTGTCAGCCGATCAGTCGGATGACGAATGGTGATTCAACGGTTGAAGGGACTTGGGGAACCGATGCTTCTCTCATGCTCGAAGCGGGGGCAGGACTTTTTGCAATACTCTACCCAACCCGCTTGGGGAGAGGGATTGCCGCCCATGCTGTGCTCGGATTCGCAGGGGTCGGGTTGGCACAAATGGGACAAGATGTCGTTAGGACTTTTAAATATGGTGACACCAGCACCCAGTATTTCAAGGCGACCTCCACTCAAATCTCCCTCATGGCTTTGAATTATGTTTTGGGGATGGGGGGACGGCTCCTCCCTGGCACCGACCCGCTGACAGGGCGACCCAAAAAGGGGCGCTACCAACAGCTCGTCGGGGATGTTCGAGCCAAACTGGATATTCGTGCTGATGCCAGGGAAGGGCGTTGGCAATTGGCCAAAGTTGAAAGAGTCAGGGTCGAGTTATCCGAGTATGACCCACGCATATTGACCCACCCATCTCCTTCCGAAGGAAAGGTCCTCGTCCGTGACACAACTTTTGTGGGGTACGAGCAGATCCTCGATCCGGTGACGGGAGACAAAGTGCTTACCGCGATCGGCACCTTTGAGACCCACCAGCCCTTGATAAAGAGAACTGTCTCAGGGACGAGTGAAGTCGTTTATGAAGATGTTGGCCTCCCCGATGTGACGGCGCGGATCCACCCCGAGCATCAAGGGAAGGGACATCTCGTTCGATTCAGAAATTCTCTCCTCCGGCACCCGGAGTATCATGATCTCAAAAAAGGTTGGGTGAGTTACGTCTGGGCTGGTCCCGAACTTTGGGGAGAGGGGGGGGAGCAATACATCCGTTCTGTGGATGGGAGCCCTGTTTTTGTCGCGGCGAGGCGGATGGCCTGGGAGTACGAACCGGATCATCTCACCGGAGAACCGGTCCGTCACCTGAGAGGGATGGTTCATGTGGCACCGAATCACCGAACAACGAACCGTTTTTGGCGCGCTGATTTTTGGACAGGGTTAGCAAGAAATACCGGGGAACGTTGGGCCGGTCATCGTACCCTCAGCCGGAGGATTGAACAATCGGGCCTCTACCGTGGGGCGCCGGACCATCCCCAGGTGACGAGCTGGGTCCCATGGTTGAAGAGGGAGCAGTTGGCGAGGCAGGCTTCTTTTCGTCGTCGGTGGACTGCAGAGGGGATCCAACCCGGAAGCCCTGATGTTTCATGGCTGAGACGGATTCCTGAGGGGATGAGGAGTCGTCCACAGCAGTCTCCAAGAGATTATTTACGTGAGCTAAGAGGTCGCCGGAGCGGCTCGTAAGGGTTTGAACTTTATGCAAAAAGAACAAAAAAGGACGCAACTACTTAGGCCTTGGGCCGAAGCATTGAGTGGGAAAGGAGCGAGTCGATTTTATGGTTGATTGCGTAAACCCAAATAGTCGTTGGGAAAGCTTCATCTGTACAACTTCTCAAGGGGCGGCGCCTCAACAGATGGTTGTTGGAACCGCTGCCGCCGAATTTGTTCGAAGCCGGTATTTCTCCGTCGCCGATTGGCAGACCCACACCGGCGTTCATGTCTATCGCCCCCGATTTCGTTATGCGATTGAAAAAGTTTTGGTGCCGGAAGGGGGAGCAATTCCGCAAATCACTGGCAACAGCGCCTCCGTTGTCGGGAGGAACTACATGCCGCAGGCCCCCGCCCGATTTTTGGTCCATGGGGCGCTCCGTATGGTTGGCGCCGCTTCTCATGTCGCTTACGCCGCTTATAGTGCTGACCGGCTCATTTTTGGAGATTCCAAAAATGAAGCGACCGGCCGGGTCGATGCTTTTTTCCTTGGCCAATCGCTCTTTGGTCTCTTGGCGGTACTCCACCCGGATCGTCTGGAGCGAGGGGTTGCGGCCCACACGAGTGCCGCACTATTTGCTATCGGCATGATGGCGGATGGGGAGAGGATGGTCAACGCCTGGCAATATCGGGACAGGGATCCAGTTTCTTTCCATCGCTATTCGGGACAGGCGGCGTTGATGACCTTGACCTATGCGGCCGGGATGGGGGGACGACTCCTCTCATACCAGGATCAACTTACCGGAAGGGTCCGTCGAGGCAGTTACAGCCAGTTGAGAGATGACTTTGATACGCGGCGACTTTTGTCACGACAGCAGGATACGGAATACGAATGGAATCTCTCAGGCGGGGTTCATCTGACATCAAAACTGGTTACCCGCTATGAAACGCCAGAGATCCTTTCAACGCGGATGCCACCGGAGCGAAGTGTCTTAGTTTTGGATCATACCTACGAAGGGTTTCACACCCTGTACGATTGGAGGAGTGGGTTAGAGCGTCGGCGGTCTGTTGGGACCTTTGAAGTTCACCAGCCGGTAAGATTGGATCCGACAACAGGGAAGTATGTCCCGATTGGGATGCCCGATGTGACGACCCGGATAGTGGATGATCTGCAGAATCAGAATTTTGCCCCAAGGCTTCGGGATGCAGTGCAGGCGCTCCCGAATTCTCCGATTCGCGAGGGGTGGTTTGCTCATGGGGCTGCCGCTCCTCAACTGATCGGTGCCGGTGACGGTTATCGCCGCCAGGTTTTGGGGAGTTTTCACCCGCCACTCCGTCAGGCCTCTTTGGTTCGAGCTTGGCAGTGGGAGCCGGATCATCTGACGGGAGAGGCAGTACGGTTGACCCGTCCGATGGTGGCGGTGAGACCGGATTACCGGGGGGATGTCGGCTGGACGACCTGGCTCACCCACCCGATTCGTTATTGGAAGGGGACCATCCCAAACCTGAGGGAGACTTTGGAATACCGTAGGCAACTGAGGGCCAAGGTTCGTAACGATGGCTTTTACCTGGGGTATGCCGATCACCCGCAAGTGACGAGGTGGGCCGCCTTGACATCGAGGGGACGAAACAGATTGAGGGAAGAGCAGGGTGGTGCCAATGCCCGGTATGCGGCCATGGGGATTACGCCGGGGAGCCCGAATGTCCCCTGGTTGTCTCGAATCCCTGCGGATATGAGGGGTCGTCCCTACGATTCACCCGGAAACTATCTCAAGGAATTACGAGGGAGGGATATTGCTGCCGCGAGCCAACAGTTGGGTGCTGGTTATATCCGGCAAAGATTTGGAGGAGACTCGTTGACGGTCCGACAGTACTTGAAACTTTATCGTGAGGCGGAGCGGTTCAAGCTTCCCTTAAAAGACTACCTGACTTTCGTGAAGGATTACGAGGCACGGAATCCGGGAAAAAATCCGAGTACGGAACTCAATCGCCTTCGCGCTGAGGCGAAGAGACAAAGAATTCCCCCGAACGATTTTAAACATTTTCTCGGTGTCGTGCGGGAGGCAGATAGTTTTAGTGAACCGTTTGGAACATTTCTCCAGGGTTATCGCCAGGCGAACGTCGCTCGCCATGCCGCACAGGGAGAGGCTGGGATCATGACTGTTGCCGATTATGCCAGGCACCGAAGGGGAGGCCACTAGCCATGGTCGATTGTCGCACACCACTGAATAGCTGGGAGCGGTTCCAATGTTGGGCCCCGCAGATTTTTACGACTGCAGCGGCCGTGACAGAGGCGGCCCGCAGCCGGTGGTTCTATCGGGATTACGCGATCGAACATCGGGGGGTCTCCGTTCATATCCCGCGACCGGGTAAACCGGTCATTTCGGGGACGGTCGTTGTCCATAATCAGGAAGCCCTTACTGCTCTCGGAAAACTCGGGACGGTTGAAGGGATGGCCTTTTACCCCGCTTTTTTCCGGAGAGAATTTTTGCACACCGTTTCCCGTGGGTCCGGTTTTGCGGCCGATCTCTGGTTCAGCTATCAATCGGCCTCTCGCATTTGGAACGGTGAGTCTGAGCTTGAGGGAACGACCAATGCGGATTCGCTTTTTCTGGTGCAAGGGGCTGTTGGGACCGTGGCTGTCTTTAGCTCGACCCGGTACGGCAGGGCGAGGGGTGGTCTGATAAGCCTGCCAATTGCTGTCATTGGTGCCATGGCAGCTGGTCAGAACGCGGTCGCTGCGGTCAGAGCCAACGGTTGGGATTCTCCTCAAGTCAAGATGGTTGCTTCGCACCTTGCCTTGGGAGCCTTGAACTATAGTCTTGGTGTCGGTTTGAAAGAAGGGGCCTACGATCGTCATGGGCCGAACGGACGATTGAGGGAAGGTTTTCTGACAAAAGATCGCCGGATGAGGGCAAGTGCTAAAGCAGGTCCGATCACAGGACGATGGGATGTCAGAGGTGTTGATCTTGCGGCGAGGGAACAACGTTTGTGGGACCCACACCTGATTGATTTCGAAAATCCTGGTTTGGGACGGGTCCAGACCCATGAGACTATTTTGGCGGTTCGGGATCGTGATCGGTCAGGATCTGAACGGTACGTTGGTTATGCAGGACTCCATCAACCGACAAGAAATGGAGCGATCCCTCAAGTAACCTATGTGATGGATGGGACAGCGACCGGCATCGGGATTCTTCCCCGGCTACGGGCGCATCTCTTGAGGCATACTGACCATGGTCCATCGTTACGTCGTGGCTGGGAGACGCAAGCCGCCTCTGTCTACATTCAGAGAGAAGGGTACACAAATTCATTGATTGGGACCGGTATGCGGGTTTCTGCCTGGACGCCGACGCATCATTGGGAAGGGGATGTGACGGGTGAATGGGTCTTGATGAACAGGGCCAATGCGATCATCCGACGGGATCATCGTTACCGGCCGATCTGGGTTGGGGGACGGGACAACCTCCCTCAGGCGGCGGCTCGTTACATGGCTGGGACAATTCGTAATGGTGTTGATACCATTCGCGATACGCGCTCTCTCGTTGCCAAAGTGGCGGTGACCCCCAGAACTTATTTTGGTCACTCAGCCCACCCACAACCCCAAGGGCCCGTCTGCTGGAGGACGCAGCGGCGGGCTGAACGGCCGCCGCAGAGAGAAAGAGAGCCGGCGATGGTTCCGGATCCGGCGTATATGGATCGGAGTCCAGGGGCCGG
>JAUSKE010000129.1 GCA_030649435.1 Deltaproteobacteria bacterium | reverse complement strand
GAGCGATGCCACGGCAGGGGCAATCACTGGGGGAAGAACTACGCCTAAGGCTTGGGCCGTCTCCCGATCGGGCAGAGGAGCCTCGGCCGCAGGAGTTTCTTGAAAATCGGCCTGCAGCGAGGCAGGCCTAACAGATTGATTTGGATCAACCGATCCTGGAGAAGCCATAATCCCGGCCAAACAGCACCGGCAGTTGATTTATCGGGAAAAGGAGAGGGAAGTTGCGGCCTTATTCGCTTTGCCCCCGCTTGCCATCCAGTCAAAATCGGGCTACAACTTGCCTATGAAACGGGCCCCTACCATGGAGCAGAGAAAAAGGCGGGCGATCCTTCTTTCGATGAGCGTCGCTTTGCTCCTTCTCGTGACCAAAGCGGTCATCGCGCTGGCCAGCAACTCGCTCGCCCTCCTTGCCTCGGCGCTCGACTCACTCCTCGATTTCTTTAGTTCTTCGATTAATTATCTTTCGATCCGGATCGCCGATAAACCGGCCGATAACGATCATCACTTTGGTCACGGCAAGGCTGAAGGGCTTGCCGGTCTCTTTCAAGGTCTCTTCATTATCGTTTCAGCAGCCGCCCTTGTGTATGCCGCGGTCCAACGATTATTTAATCAAGAAAAGCTGCAACAGATCCCATTAGGGGTCGGGATGATGGTTATCTCGATCGTCATCACCTTATGGCTTGTCCGACGCCTCCGTGAAGCAGCGGTCAAGACGGAATCGATCACCCTCAAAGGGGATGCCCTCCACTATGCCACAGACACAATCACCAATGGTGGTGTCTTGATCGCACTTATCCTCATTAAGTTGACTGGTCTCGTCATGATTGATCCGATTGTCAGTATTTTAATTACCCTCTATATTCTCTGGGGAGCGGGACGCCTTCTCAAGGAAGCGCTGGACGAACTGATGGATAAAGCGCTCCCGCGTAGTTATCAAGAAGAGGTTGAGAAAATTATTAAAAGCTATCAACCGCACTTGACCGGCTGTCATGACTTTCGGTCCCGGCGATCCGGTTCACGAAAGCTGATTGAATTTCACATTGAGGTGGATCGGGCCAAGAGCTTCGAAGAGGCCCACGAATTGGCAGAATCACTCCGGCTGGCGATTGAAAACCGGATCCCGAACTCTCACATCACAATCCACTATGATCCGGCTGGCTATGAAGATCGTCGGGCAACCTTGGAACAAACCTTGAAAGGCTAGGCTAAATCAAACCCTTCCCCATATTTCGGGATGGTCGTCTTCCACCCGAGATGACTTTTAATTTTATCCTGTAAACTTTCAGCCGCCTTCAGCTCACCATGAACAATATAGGTCATGCGTGGGGCTTTTTCAAAATTGGAGAGCCAGGTTAAAATTTCCCGATAGTCGGCATGGGCGGAGAGGCTATCAATATGTTCGATCCGGGCCCGAACCGGGATCACCTCACCATGAATTTTGATCGATTCAGCCCCTTCGGTGAGGGCCCGCCCGCGGGTTCCCTCCGCCTGAAAACCGACAAAAACAACGGCGTTTCTCGCCTCGGGCAATTTTTGTTTGAGATGATGAAGGATCCGCCCCCCTTCGGCCATTCCTGATCCTGAAATAATGATTGCCGGAAACTTCAGGCCGGATAATTTTTTAGAAGCCTCGGAATCCTGAACAAAATGCAAATTACCACACTCGAGAGGATTCGTCGCATGATCGGTCAAGAGGCGTGGGTTAATCTTATGCCCTTCCGGGTGTTTTCTAAAAATCTCCGTCGCGTTGATGGTGAGTGGACTATTCACATAGATTGGCAGATCGGGGATTTTTTTCTTTTCCTTGAGTTGCCTTAAAAGGTAAATCACTTCTTGGGCCCGTTCGACGGCAAAGGAAGGGATGAGGATTGTTCCCCCTTTTGCCGCCGTCTCGTTGACAATTTTTTCAAACCGATCCCGGGCATCCTCGTCAGAATGCTGCCGATTCCCATAAGTCGATTCAATCACCAGATAATCGGTCTCTGTGATTTTTGCTGGTTTGATCATAAAAGAAGAGTGGGGTCTCCCAAGGTCTCCCGTAAACAACAGTTTTTTCTTCCCGACTTTAAATTTAAGTTCTACCAGACAGGCCCCCAAGATATGACCTGCGGGATGAAAGGTGACATCGATTTCATCATTGACCGAAAATGTGGTTTCGAGGGGGTAGGTCTCAAAGAAACGGAGGGATGAGCGGGCCTCGGCCTCTGTATATAAAGGTAAGGCCGGACTGTGCTTAGAGAACCCATGCTTGTTGGCATAACGGGCATCTTCCTCATGAAGGTGTCCCGAATCTGGCAGGAGGATGGAACAGAGCTCTGCCGTCGCCTCGGTGGAAAGAATTTTTCCGGTAAACCCGTTTTTGACAAGGAGCGGGATATAACCGCTGTGATCAATATGGGCGTGGGTCAAAAAAACTGCCTTGACCGCTCGCGCATTAAACGGAGGGTCTTCCCAATTCTTGATCCGGAGTTCTTTTGGTCCCTGAAAGAGACCACAGTCGATTAGAAAATTATTTTTGTTTTCGATCAGGAACTTGGAACCGGTAACTGTCTCCGCCGCCCCGTAGAAGGTGAGCCTCATGGATTGTCTTCATTGTGAACGATGTTAGAGAAAAGGTCAATCGTTTCTATCGTGATCGCTTCACACCGATCTTCGGACAAAATTTTTCCACCGGGCACTTCGAACACCAAGGAGAGGTGGGGTGACAGAGATTTTGGCCAAAGGTGACCAAAATATCGTTGTAGGTTTTCCAGAAATGCTTCGGCAATTTTTGTCTCAGGGCCATTTCCGTTTCGTCCGGTGTCTTCGTCTTGACATAACCCCAACGGTTGCTGATCCGATGCACATGGGTATCGACACAAATACCATAGTTGTCATAACCAACGGTCACCACCAGGTTTGCCGTCTTTCGGCCAACGCCCGGTAATTCGAGTAATTGATCTAACTGATCGGGGACTTTCCCTTGATACTTGTCAATCAATAGACGACAAACCTGAAGGATGTTCTTCGCCTTTGTTCTGTAGAATCCAGCTGGATAAATCAGCTTTTCAATTTCACTGGCAGAGAGTTGAACTATCGATTGAGGTGTTTGGGCTTTATCAAAGAGCCTGACGCTCGCTTGTTCGGTCACCGCGTCTTTCGTCCGGAGGGAAATGATCGTACTGATCAAGACGTAAAAGGCTCGGTCTCCAGGTCGTTCGGCCATGAGCCCAACGACGGGAACCTTCCATTGTGGAAGCACTTTACGGAGTTTTTCAAGAACTTTTCCGATCGTTAGGTTATCCATACTTTTTGAGATAATCCCCCACTCGCCTGAGCCCCTCACGAATCGTCTTTTCAGGAACAGCATAAGAAAATCTCAAGAAACCTTCTCCCCTCGTACCAAAATCAATCCCAGGCGTCACCCCCACATGGGTCTTCTTCAAAAGATCAAAGGCAAAACGATAGGAGTCATTGGTAAACTGCTTGGCATTGGCAAAAACATAGAAAGCCCCTTCAGGAGGTTTGGCCACCTTGAGGCCAAGCCGGGCCACCCCTTCGAGCATCACCTGTTGGCGCCGGGCAAAAATTTGTCGCATCTTTTCTTGGTCCGCGCCCCCTTTTTTTAGAGCTGCAATACCGGCCCTCTGAACAAACGAATTTGCACTGATATAAAAGTTTTGATGCAAGACCTGCATCGGCCGGATAAACTTCTTGGGGGCGATCAAATACCCCAGGCGGAAGCCTGTCATCGCATAGGCCTTGGAGAAACCGTTCAACACAAAGGCGTTGTCGGTAAACTCGAGGATCGACCGCTCCCGCCCCTGGTAGACAAGGCCGTGATAAATTTCGTCTGAAATGATCGTCGTCTTCAAAGAAGCGATTTCCCTCAAAGTCGTCTCGCTGATCAGATGACCGGTCGGGTTCGAGGGAGAGTTGATCAAAATCCCTTTGGTCCGTTTGGTGATTTTTTTCTGAATATCTTTAGTCCGGTATTGAAAACCTTCCTCTTCACGAACCGGTACAAAAACAGGTTTTCCCCGAAAGAAGCGGACAGTATTGGGGTAGCAAGGGTAACAAGGGTTCGTGAGGATCACCTGATCTCCCGCCTCGAGCAAGACGGCAAACAGGAGAAACAGGGCCGGTGAAGTCCCCTCCGTCACCAAAACACGATCCGGCGTAATCGATACGCCGTATCTTTTGGCGTAGTGATCACAGATCGCCTGTCGGAGTTCGAGGAGTCCCTGACTGTGGGTGTATTTGGTAAAATCCTCTCGGATCGCTTGGATGCAAGCCTCCTTCACACAATCGGGAGGGGGAAGGTCCGGTTCCCCGACCGAAAAAGAGATGACGTCATCCGCTTTTTGGCGGAGCCGCTGGATCTCATCCATCACCTCCATGGCGAGGAACGGCTTGACCCTCTGGGCTGTTTTTGAAACCACTTAGTACCTTATCAATTTAATTTTGACATTATTGTCCCGGCACAAGTGCTTGTAATCAATTTAATTTTGT
>JAUSKE010000009.1 GCA_030649435.1 Deltaproteobacteria bacterium | reverse complement strand
GCCATACATACCAATTTGTTCCTGAAGTCTGGTATGGCTGTGATACCAATGTGTGCCATGCTGAATAATGGGGACTTTATACAAATGTGTCGTATGTGGCTTGATCGGCATTTGCGTAAGATTAGGAACGCCATCGTATCGGTTAGGCAAAATGAGGCCATGCCAATGCAGGGATGTCTCTTCGTTTAAGTCGTTGTGCACATATATTTCTGCGGTGTCGCCTTCGGTAAATGTCAAGGTGGGCATAGGGATGCTGCCATTGACAGCAATGGCCCGTTTTGATTTTCCAGAAAAATTCACAACGGTATCAGCAATATGTAAATCGTAGCGGACGACACGTGGTGGCCTTTTCATACCCATGCCCTTCAACTCCTGTGCAGATACGAAGGAAGATAGAGTCAAGCCAAATACAACTAAGATTATCTTTTTCATTTTTTCATCCTCTCCCGAACGTGAATTGATGGAGGCTAGACACAAAATCGCCAACCAACAAAAAAGACGGGCAGGATGGTTAAATCAGAAGGGATGATTGTGTAATGTAGAGCGGTCGGGCGGAAGGCGGCGAATGATAGGAGGCCACTGGCTTTGTGGCATGATGGTCCGGAAACAGATCAAGATTGATCAACGTGAGTGAACCAACAAAAAACGAGGAAGACGGATTGAACTGATCCGTTTGTACGGCAACACCCTGATCAATAGGGGCGCAAAGACAATCGTCGTGGGAAGGTTCAGAGGGCGAATCATGCTCGTGAACGTCTTGTTGGGCTTCTGCCTGTTGATGATCATGACCTGCCGCTGAAAACGACTCACAGGCGCAAACCGTTCTTGCAGTGAGGAGTGCGAAGCTCAACAGAAAGACAAAGGGAAAGTTGAAGCGATGTGCCAGAATTACTTTCATCTCCAGTCTGTCATCTATACCAACTGCTATAGACTTTCCATTGTTTTTTCTCAACCAAAGGGAGAGGGGGAAATGAGTTCTAGACTTTTTGAGGACTTTAGATAAAATGCCCTCGCTCGACAAAGGAGGGATTATGGATACCAAAAAACATGGCGCTTGTTGTGGTTTGACTTTGATCCGTTTCTGGACCGGCATCTGGTTTCTCTGGGCCGGGTACACCAAGCTCAACGCCGCCTACCTCACCGGAGGAGGATTTGAAAGCTACCTCCAGAAATTCATAGAAGCGGGGGCCCTTCCCTTCTACAAAACCTGTCTCGTTAGTGTGCTGGCCCATGCCAAAATTTTTGCCTACCTCACCACCTTCGGTGAGCTTGCCGCCGGGGCCGGATTACTCGTCGGCTTTCTGACACCAATTGCCTCGCTCGGTGTCATTATCATGTGCGCCAATTATCTCTTCGCCACCTGGAATTTCGGGCCGGCCTCGATGGGTTTGAATATGACAATGATCGTTTTAGGGATCGCCTTCATCGTTGGAAAGGCGGGAACCTGTCTCGGCCTCGATGCCAAGTTTTGCCGCTCCTGTAAAACATCGGAGTAACGACTCATGACCTCCATTCGGTTGGCCCATAGTCCGGACGCGGACGATGCCTTTATGTTTTTTGCCCTCGAGACGGGGAAGATCTCGACCGGTGATATTCAAATTACCCATATTCGGGAAGATATTGAATCGCTCAATCAAAAAGCGCTTCGGGGGGATTACGAAATCACCGCAATCTCCTTTCATGCCTACCCTTATGTCTCTGATAAATATGCGCTGATGACGGTCGGCGGCTCTGTGGGTGAGGGGTATGGTCCCCTTGTGGTGGCCTCAAAAAAAATAAAGCTGCACCAGTTGAAAAAGAAATTGGTAGCGATCCCAGGGAAAATGACCACCGCTTTTTTAGCCCTGAAGATGCTCGAACCAACTGTCGCCATCATCGTTCGTCCCTTCGATACAATTTTGGATGTCGTTAAAGAGGGAAAGGCCGATGCGGGACTGATCATTCACGAGGGGCAGTTGACCTACGAAGAGATGGGACTTTTTAAGGTGGTTGATCTCGGCAAGTGGTGGAGTGATGAAACGAAGCTTCCCCTCCCCCTCGGCGGGAATGCGGTCCGGAGAGATCTTCCGCTGGAACTCCAGCGTCGGTGTGCTACCCTCATCCGACAGAGTGTCGAGTATGCCATGACCCATCGGGAAGAAGCGGTCGCTTATGCCTTAAGCTTTGGGCGCGGCCTCGATCCAGAAAAAGGTTCCCATTTTATCGGGATGTATGTGAACAAATGGACTCTGGACTACGGCCGTCGTGGCAAGAAGGCAATTCAAACATTGTTCCACCACGGTTATGAGAAGGGATTGATCCCTGAAGTTCATTCCATCGACTGGGTGGAACCGGATCAAAATTCTGAGGAAGACATCCCCGCCGAAGAACAGACCGAAAAGATCCCTTAGTTTACTTCCTCTCGACGGCGACCGGCAGCTGGGAATCGGCACTCCACTCACTCCAAGAACCTTCGTAAAGGACCCCTTCAAGCCCAGCCAGATGAAGGGCGAAGAGATTGGTGCAAGCGGTAATCCCCGAACCACAGTAAGAAATAATCGTCTTCGCCTCTTTTGCCGCAAGCTTCTCAAACTTACCTTTTAAGGTTTCGCAGGAAAGAAAAAATCCCGTTTGCGGGTCGATCATCTCGGTAAAAGGGAGATTCAGCGCCCCCGGAATATGCCCTGCCTTGGGGTCTACTGTTTCCTTCTCGCCCGAGTATCGTTCAGGACTCCTGGCATCGATTAAAAGAACCTCCGGGTCCTCCCTCAAAGAATCAACGGTCTCTTTATCAAACATCCATTTTGTTCGAGGGCGGGCTAAAAAAGAGGTCTCGCGAAAAACAGGGATCTCTTGCTCTACCGCTCCCCCTGACTGGGTCCATCGATTCCACCCGCCATCCAAAACAGCCACCTTCGAATGACCAAAATACCGTAGAAGCCACCAGAGCCTCGGAGCGGGAACCCCTTGGCCACCATCGTAGGCGACAACTAATGTTTCACGATCAACCCCAAGGACAGAGAGCGTTTTTTGAAATTCCCTTTTATCCGGGATCGGGTGTCGGCCCGGCCCTTCTTTGCCAGAGAGCTGTTGGTCGACATCTAGATGGGCCGCCCCTGGAATATGGCCCGCCTCATACTGCCGTCGCCCTTCACCCGGTTGCCCAAGAGTCCAGCGACAATCCACCACCCGCACCTCCGGATCACGAAGGTGGTCGCGGAGCCATTCAACAGTCACCAGTGAATCTCGTTGCATGCGTCAAACCTCTCGTTCTATAAAACAACTCGTGGATAAACCCTCTCCCAAGCTACCTCACCCAACGGTAAAGACAATCACTATCTCCGATGACCCCAAGGGTCTTGCCGTTCTCTGGTCTGACGGATTCGAGGGGATTGTTCCCTTCGTCGTACTCCGTCAAGAGTGCCCTTGCGCCGTCTGCAAAGGGGAACGACTTCCGTTTGATTTTGGGCCAACCGCCCTCCCCAACAATCCCCCACTCCCGGCCGGTGCCGCGGAACCTAAAGATCTATTCAAAGTAGGGAGCTACGCCATCGGTTTCCGCTGGGGAGATGGTCATGACACTGGCATCTACACCTTCGAGTACCTTCGCGCCCTCGCCGAAAAAAATTAGGTTAGCGTATTAAACCGAACTGAATTGTTTGGTGTGGAACCGATCCCAACCGGTTCGATATGGAGCGGCCGGAGTGTGGTATCGACCCATATCGAAAAACCGGCACGACGCGCCCTTTCGCAAAATGAAAAATCTTCAGTAATGTGCCCCTTCTTTCGCCACTCACAGGTAAACCAGGGGGGTTTTACCTTTTCAAAAACCTCACGACGGATGAGGAGGCAACCGCCACCCACCACATCTACCTTTTTCAAACCCCCTTTTCCTTTCATCAGAATCGGCTGGTACTTTCCCTTTCGATCTTCGGTAAAGGCCATCGGCTCATGGGGCGGGACTCGCCGTCGGTAGACACCGGAGACGATTGCCTGATCGACCTGAAGAAGACGAGTCAGTGTATCAGGGGTCGGTAGCACATCGGCGTCGAGGAAAAAAAGGTGGGTCGCCCCCATCGGGTGGGCCAGCATCTGTTCGACCAGGGCATTTCTCGCCCGGTCGGCAAGCCCTCCCTGAAAGACCATCCACTCAGAAAAAACCGGTTTCTCTAGCTCAAGGATCGCCGCCACCACCTTCCAGTAAATGAAATGACTCCCGAGCGGGACGGCAATCACAACTCGTGCTTCTTCAAGGGGTGATTCACCCAGTAGATCTGGTTTCTTTTTTCCCATCGCTTTTTAACATCCCCCAAATCAGAACGACATTCAACAACAATTGACATCTTTGAAACCCCCCATTAT
>JAUSKE010000204.1 GCA_030649435.1 Deltaproteobacteria bacterium | reverse complement strand
TGATGAGCGAATCACTGGCGATCGCCGAAAAATTGAAGGAGGCGATGATTGATCGGTACGGCAAAGATCACGCCAACGAGCATTTTAGGAATTTCGATACGATCTGCAGCGCCACAGAAGACCGACAGAATGCGATCGTACAGCTGAAAGACAAGAAGTTGGATCTGATGGTGGTGATTGGTGGTTACAACTCGAGCAACACGAACCATCTGGCAAAAATGGCCTCGTCGTTTGTGACGGCCTATCATATTGAAGACGCCGACTGTCTCGTTTCACCTCAGGCGATCCGCCACAAACCGTTCGGCCAGTTTGAAACAGTCAGCACTGAGAATTGGCTCCCTTCTACGCCCCTTCAAATCGGCATTACCTCCGGCGCCTCCACCCCCAATCAGGTGATGGGGGAAGTGATTGAGAAGATTATCTCTTTCCGGTCATAAAATCAGCATACAATCACCGTACGAAAAGAGGCGATACCTCTGTGCCACCGCTTCTTGGTAGGCACTCAAGATAAATTCTCTCCCGGCAAAGGAAGAAACTAGAACCAAAACGGTTGAATGGGGACGATGAAAGTTGGTGAGGAGGGCATCGATGATCTTGAATCGGTAGCCGGGGGTGATGAATAAGGATGTGGTTGTAGGGGCAGGTTTCAAACCTGCCCTTACATCAATCGCCCATGATTCCAGGGCGCGCGTTGTGGTCGTGCCGACGGCAATCACCCGCCTTCCCTCGGACTTTGCTTTTTGTATAGCGGCCGCTGTCTCCTGCGGGATCTGATACTCCTCCCCATGCATTGGGTGATCCAGAATGTTTTCGCTCCGGATCGGTTTGTAGGTGTCATGGCTCACATGGAGGGTGACTGTTTGGATCAGAACCCCCTTTTTTCTCAAAGTGTCCAAGATTTCTTTTGTAAAATGAAAACCGGCGGTGGGAGCTGCCTTGGAGCCTGGACTCTTGGCGTAAATGGTTCGGTAACGCTCGAAATCTTCATCGGTAAAATCGCAAAGTTTTTTTCGTTTGATGTAAGGGGGGAGGGGAGGGACGAGGGTTTCGCCGAAAGGGATCAGGTCGGCCTCCGCATCGTTTAAGACGAGGAGGTCCCCTTCTTTAAAGTAGGTTGTGATGTCACCAAAAACTTGATGGGACCAAGTTTTGTTGGAACGATCCAAAACCATCAGGCGTGAATCGTCCCGTTTTTCAAGTGGCCTTTGGGCGACCAGTTCCTTGGGGTAGCTGTAGTCAAAGAGCGAGAGGTCCATTTTTATTCCGGATCAACCGACAACGGATGCCATTTTTCGATCGTGGTGTCGGGGTAATAGAATTTTAGGATCTCCTGGTAGGTGAGTCCTTGTTCTGCCATCCCTTTGGCCCCCCATTGGCAAAGGCCAACCCCGTGACCGGAACCATGGCCCCGAAAGAGATAAACCTCTTCCTTTTCTTCGATCTCGAACCAGTTACTTTTGATCCTCTGGTAGCCCAACCGTCGCCGGAAATCGTTGGTGCTGATTTTTTTTGTCCCTGAAGAAGTTGTCAGGACCAACTCTTTTGCCCTCCCCGATTGGGTTGTGAGAGAGATCTTGAGTGACCAGGGGCGGTCCGCTTCCAATCCCCAGTCGGCCAAAAGCGAAACAAGTTCACTTTTTGAGATCTCTTCTTCCCAAGAATAACTGGGGCAGGCGGTGCAATAAGAATCAGTCACAAACGGTTCTTCCCCTTTTGCCCAGATTGTCGAAGCCTCCTCAAGGCGACCGCCGCAGCAACTGTGATAATAGGCAGTAAAAGGTTCTTCCCCTTTTTTCAAGACTTCTCCCCAAGTTTCGGAAACTGCCTGATGGATCTTTTTGTCCTTCTTTCCGGTGGGGCCAAAGACCTGATCTTCAACGGTCGACTCCAGGTCGTAAAATTCGCTTCGTGGGTTCTGTTTTCGATAAAGGGTATAAGTTCTGGCAGCAACCGCTTGGGCCTTGAGCACTTCCAACGGCCACTCACGAGGGATTTCTCCCCCTAAGACCCCCATCAGGTATTCCTCCAACCCGATTTCGCTCACCTTGAGTGGTTCCTTCTGGAGGGCGACCCGGATGGTCGTTTCCTCTTGGAAGAGCGCCCTTTGGGGGGCTTGAGTGGTGGCACAGCCGATCAGAAGCAAAAAAAGAGGCCAGGGTCGTTGAAACACTGGGCCAAGCTAGCATGGCTCTTTATGGTTATCAAGCCGCAGGCATAAGATGCCTGAGGCATCTCATTGACAATTGAGGCGTTTTCCCTCTATGTCTTTAAGGATGGGCTCTTGGAAGCAGCTTTCGGTGGGGGCAAAGATGGCTCTTGCCGCCGGTCTCTTCTTGACCCCTCTTTTCTTGGGGCTTTTCTATCTCCTTTTCTCAGGCGGGGATCCGTTCCTCCGGTTCGGCAAATTTGGTTTCCCGCTCCTTTTTATCCTGGTTCTTGGACTGGCCGCGACGGCCTGTCTTTTTCTGGTGACTTTCTGGTTCGTCAATCGCCCTCTAAAGACATTGATCGATTTAATGCAGACCGCGGAAGAAAAAGATTTTCTGGTGCGGGCGCCTGTTGTTTCGAATGATATCATCGGTAGGCTTTCCAGAATCTTCAACCGGTTGATGGAACGGACGACCACCTTGGATGTGGTGAAGCTGGAGACGGAACGAAAGTTGATCCAGGTTCAGGAAGAGCTGAAGTACCAGCAGGTTTTGGAGGAGAGGAACAAAAGGCTGGTGCTTCTCTACGAAATTGCGAAGGCGATCAGTGCCACCTTGGAATTCGACGAGTTAATCCATGTCCTGACGGAGGTTATTTCAAAACGTCTTGGTTTCAAGGAATTTGCCATCCTCCTTTGGAATCCCCAAAAAGAGGCGCTGATGGTCCGGACGACCTATGGTTTTAAGGAAGAGGTGAATGTTCAGGACATGACCTTCAAGAAGGGAGAAGGGGTGAGTGGCATGGTGGCGGCCTCCAAGGAGATCATCTACATCCGTGACACCCGCAAAGACCCGCGGTACCTCCATTACAAAGGCCAGAAGAAGGAAGAGGGTTCCTTTGCCTCGTTCCCTCTTCTGTTTAAAGATACCTTGGTGGGGGTCATGAATTTCTCGCGCCCTGGTTTTGACCAGTTCTCGGATGAGGAGAGAGAGATGCTTCAGGCGGTGGCGAGTCAGATTGCGGTGGCGCTAACCAACGTCGATCTCTACGATAAAACTAAGAACCTCGCCATCAAGGATGAACTGACCGATCTCTACAACCGACGTTACCTGCAACAAATTTTGCCGATGGAGGTCAAACGGGCCAAGCGTTTTGCCAGACCGGTTTCAGTCTTGATGATCGATATTGATTCTTTCAAGCGGTATAACGATGCCCATGGTCACCTCGAAGGGGACAAGATTCTGAAGGAATTTTCAAAATTGCTAAAAAGCAACCTTCGCGAAGTGGATGTGATCGTCCGTTTTGGTGGCGAAGAATTTTTAATCGTGCTCCCCAACGCCAATCGGCAGCAGGCCACTGGAGTTTCAGAGAAGCTTCTTGACCTGATCCGAAATCATCCCTTCCTCCATCGAGAAGACCAACCGATGGGGCGTTTCACGGCAAGCGCCGGGGTTTCCTGTTATCCCGAAGATGCCCAGTCGGTGGAAGAACTGCTCGATCATGCCGACATGGCGCTCTATCAGGCCAAGGGGCAAGGGAGAAATCGGGTTGTTTATTTTTCTGAAGAGGCGAGTGTCGCGTAGGGGCGACCCTGCGTGGTCGCCCAAACGAGGGCAGCCACATAGGGCTGCCCCTACATTTTTCGTAAGCCCAACTTCGCCATCACTTTTTGCATATCCTCCCAGACCGGTTTTTTCATATGCGGGTTTCTGAGGAGAAAGGCAGGATGGTAGGTCGGCATCAATTGAATCCCATTCCAATCATGAAAATGACCTCGGAGTAGGGTGATCCCTTGTTGGGTGCCGAGCAAGGTCTGTGTCGCTGGATTTCCCAAGGTCACAATAATTTGGGGCTGGATTGCCTGAACCTGCTGGATCAAAAATGGCGAACAGGTTTCTATCTCGTCCGGTTCAGGGGCCCTGTTGTTGGGAGGACGACACTTGACGGTGTTGGCGATATAAACATCGCTCCTTTTGAGCCCCATCGCCTCGATTATTTTTGTGAGGAGCTGGCCGGCCCTACCGACAAACGGTTCCCCTTGAAGGTCTTCGTCATGGCCCGGTCCCTCGCCGATGAACATCAACTTCGCGTTTGGGTTGCCGACACCGAAGACGATTTTGGTCCGCCCCTGATGCAGTTTACAACGGGTACAATCACCGATCGTTTCACGGATCGCCTCTAATTTTTTGGGAAGCGCCGTTTTTTTGGCGCGAGGGAGATGAGTCAGGCCGGAGTCTTTCAACCCCTCGAGGTTTTTCTTTAATTCACGAATGATTTCAGACCGCTGTTCGGAATCCATTTCAATTTTTAAAGTCCCCTGTTATGGTCCTTGAGATGTTTTGCTTCTTGATGGCTATTGTGCTTGTGGCATTCCCTCTCTCGGTCTTCGCCTGGGGGCCGATTGCCCATATCGACTACGCCTCCGAGGCGCTTCGAAACCTAGCGATTCTCGCCCCTGCGGTCAAGGAAATCCTCTCCCGGTTTCCTGAGCATTTTCTTTATGGAGCGCTGGCGGCCGATATTACGGTTGGCAAGAGTTACGTGGATTACATCTATAATTGTCACAGCTGGAAGGTTGGTTTCGAAATCCTGAAGGCGGCTAAAAAACCGGCCCAAAAGGCAGCGGCGTACGGTTATCTTTCTCACCTGGCGGCCGACATCATCTCTCACAATTTTTTTGTGCCTTACCATACCCTCAAAAGTTTTAGGACAAGGACGTTGGGGCATGTTTACTGGGAGATGCGGTTTGATGCCAAACGGCCTCGTCGTGTCTGGAACCTGGCGAAAGAGGTCGGGAAGGGAGACTTTTCAGAGGATGACGAACTTTTTCAGAAGATGATCAAGCGAACCATTTTTTCATTCAAGACCAATAAGAGGATTTTTAACAGCATCCTCACACTTCACCGATTAAAAAGTTTAAAAAGGGTGGTGGGGCATCTCTCACAACGGTCGCAACACCTTTTGAGTGATGCTGATGCCAAAGAGTTTCGCCATCTGGCAGTTCAATCGGTCATTACCTTTCTCATACGGTTGGACAAGGCTCCTTGTACCCGTGTCGATCCGACTGGAAAAGAGAGGCTGGTTTACGCCACTCAAATGAGGCGACAACTGAGAAAAGATTTTCGACGCGGGAAAATTTCTGAGAAAGAGGCGGTTCACTTCCTTGCCTTGGCCAAGAGACAATTCCGAGAAGGGATTTACAACCGTCAGGTAGTTCTACCGGATTTGAAGCTTGTTAGGGGAGGCCGGTGACTTATTCTTTTGAGTGGAACCAAAGATCGTTTTATTATTCGAAGGGAGATTGGTCGTCTCTTTTATCGTCAGGAGGTTGGTCTTTTTCTCTTGAAGGGTGACTGCTGTTTTGGGTGGCAGATTAACGGCGTTGTTGACGACCAATGGTGCCGGTGTTTCGGAGAGATTAACCATGACAGAGGTCCCGTGAAAAGTGACTTCCTTTCGGGTGCTACTCAAGACTGTTCCTTTCGAATCATGATCCTCGGCAACCAAAATGATTGTTTGTCCTTCTGTGGGCGGGGTTGGGAGGGTTAAGGTTGTTTCGATAGGGTTATTGGCCTCTGCCGGGTGAAGGGTAGTCCCCTCTGGTGAGTTAGGCGAAGCCTCTATATGAAGGAGGAGTCGATCCTCTTGGTCGCTATCGTACGCGGTGACCTGTAATTCAACAGGCCCCGTGGCCGGCATCGGTTCCGGAAATTTTACCTCGTCAATGACCGGGGGTTGGTTGGGTTGAAAACATTGCCCTTTCCGACAAACAAGCCCGTCAGGGCAAACCATATTGGCACAGAGTGTAGAATCATTTTTGGTCCCTTCGTCCCCCTCTCTCTGGATCGGTGGGGCCGGGATGCTCAAGGAAGATGATTCAGAACCGGCCGGGGGGGTGCAAGCGGTTAAAATCCACAACGGAGAGAGAAAGCCTATAATAAGGAGAGCAGCGGTATTTTTCTTTTGAGTCATTTTGTTTCTCCAGGAGATAACAAAGCAAGAAGAATGCCAGTCTTGGCGACATAAATAATTAAGCTAAATCAATGAGTTATAAACTTGGCCACGGTTCAATTTTTCTCAAATTGATAAAAAATTATCAATTTGAGAATGGTTTTGAGAAAACCTTTAGGATTTTTCGGGCCAGTTTTTGTTTGGAGAGGAGTGGAAAAGGAACAACAGAATCCTTTGAGAGGAGATAGCCACGGCTGTGATCACTCTCAAATCCTACGTTTTTAGACCCCACTTTATTGGCAATCATCAGGTCGCAATTTTTCTTTTTCATCTTGGCCCGGGCATTCAGGACGAGATTGTTGGTTTCAGCCGCAAAACCGATCAGGAGTTGTCCCTTTTTTTTCTTCCTTCCCACTGTTGCTAGAATGTCTGGTGTTGGGACGAGCGGGAGGGGCCACCTCTTTTTGATTTTTAATTTTTTTGAAGAAAAATTGGCCGGGCGCCAGTCGCTAACCGCTGCGACCATGAAGATTAGATCGGCCCGAGGGAACTTTTTCATCACGGCGCGATACATCCCCTCAGCCGTGATCACCTGGATCAATTTTATTTTTTTGCTCACCGTTTGAGTGAGCGACGTTGGACCGGAGATCAGTGTTACCTTGGCGCCCAACCTGAGTGCCTCGCCTGCGATCGCGATCCCCATCTTTCCGGAGGAGGGGTTGGAGAGAAAACGGACAGGATCCAGATATTCTCGCGTCGGTCCGGTGGTTACCAGAACGGACATTCCTTTTAGTGTAGGGGCGTATGGCAATACGCCCTTACTTAATTTTGCGGATATTTTTTTGCGCAAAGAGTTTCTCGATCTCGTGAACAATCTCTTCCACTTCAGGAAGGCGCCCCTTCCCTTCGTAGCCACAGGCGAGGCTCCCTTCAGCCGGCTCCATCAACGAAAAACCATGCTTTCGAAGACGGGCAACATTTTCCTGGGTGATCGGATTCTCCCACATATGGAGATTCATCGCGGGGACGACGAGGCGAGGGGCGACTGTTGCCAAAATAACGGTGGTGAGGAGGTCATCGGCGATCCCGTGACTGATTTTGGCCAAGATGTTGGCAGTGGCCGGGGCGATGACGATCAAGTCGGCACTGTCGGCCAAATGAATATGGCCGATCTCATTTTCTTGCGTGAGGTCAAAGAGGCTAGTGGCCACCGGATGGCCCGAAACAGTCTGAAAGGTAAGGGGGGTTACGAATTCTTGGGCCGCCTGTGTCATGATGACAAAAACTTCGGCCCCTTTTTCTCGAAGACGACGGACCAGATCGCAGGCCTTGTAGGCGGCAATGCCGCCGGAGACGCCCAAGACGATATTTTTTGTTTTGATCATCGGTGGCAGGGTAACCACAGTTGTCTTGCCAGGTCAAGTATGGTAGGGGGGTGAAGGATGACACCTCAAGAACGATTTCAGAAGGTGATTCTCTTCGTCGGGGCCACTGTTTATTACCTGGGTGGTTATTTCTTCCTTAACTACTGGAGTTTCCAGAGGGGTGTTTTTCATGACCTGACATTACCCGGTGAGGCGATGGTCCCGTTCGTCCCGCAGCTCATCTTTGGTTACCTTGTCAATTACCCGATGATCATCTGGGTCTACCTTCGTGTGCAAGATCTCTCCTATTTTAAGCGGTGTGCATTTGCTTTTTCTGTCTGCGTGACGGTTCATCTCGCCATCTTTTTTTTCTTTCCGGTCCGTTACAACCTGAGACCGGTGATCAATCCCGATGCCTCTTGGCTCATGGCGATGATCGACTTCTATTATTGGCTGGACCTTCCTTATAACTGTTTTCCCTCTCTCCATGTCTCCAACGCTTTTTTAGTTTACTTACTCCTCCGTCGGTACGGTTACAGGGAGGCGCCACTTTTCCTTGGGCTCTCGATCCTTTTAATGGTGGTCGTGGTCCTCATCAAACAGCACTATATTCTTGATTCATTGGCGGCGATTCCGGTCGCTTTCTTCTCTCTCTGGGTGGCCTTTCGGGATAAG
>JAUSKE010000201.1 GCA_030649435.1 Deltaproteobacteria bacterium | reverse complement strand
GAAAGACAAGCGGGTCAAGATGATCGGTGTGGAGGCGGCCGGTCGAGGGATCGGGTCAGGTCATCATGCGGCGACGCTTGTGGCCGGGAGCGTTGGCATTTTGCATGGTTCAAAATCGTACCTCTTGCAAGACAAGAATGGCCAGGTAAAGCCCACCGATTCTATTTCTGCGGGGCTTGATTACCCGGGGGTTGGTCCGGAGCATAGTTACTTAAAAGATTCAAAACGGGTTCAATATCTGGCAGTGACCGATCGGGAGGCGATGGAAGGATTCCAGCTCCTTGCCGAAGAGGAGGGGATTATCCCGGCACTCGAATCGGCGCATGCGGTGGCGTATGCCCTGAAACTCGCCCGTCGTCTTTCTTCATCCAAGACGATTGTTGCCTGCCTCTCCGGCCGTGGGGATAAGGATTTGGACACAGTGATCTCTCGCCTGAAAAAGTCCTACTGACAAAGCCTGATTCTTACTTCAGCATAGGACTCCAAGAAGGTTCAGTATTAGGATTGGCTTGCTGAAGCCAACGAGGTGAAATCGAAGTGGGGACCCCAGCATCTAAGTTAGTGGTAGCGGTGTCGCCCGGTGCTGGCCAGATTGCCCAGTCTGGTCCCAAATCTCTTTCTTCATAATCCGCACCAAGATTGTCTCCTTCAGACTCAGCTTCAGAACCGTCATTGCTATTCAAGTACGAATGGATCCCAATCCCTGCAGCAACAAAAGCAAGCAACCCAACGAGGACTGCTGCATCTACTGGATCAAGGGTCATTGCCACCACCGATGTATTCAATGGCGACGATCCACAACTCTCACCGTTTGCCATCGCCGCAATTTCTTGGAGGGCCGCTTCTTGCTCACTGCCCAGGCGTGCTACTTGCTGACGGAGTGCCGCGCCGTTGTCACTCTGGTAATTTTTATACCAGGCCGCGAGCTGACACTGCTCCTCACCCGTAACGAATGTCATACCGAGCGATGTGAAATCTTGTACCGCCGCGAGCGCTACCGCCGGAAGATCTTGATTGCTCACAATCTGTCTGGGTCCCGTGATTGCCATAACTACCTCCTTGTTGGTCCGTTGTCGGCCTCGCCTAAGAAAGGTTGCGCCTAAAATCAGACCTATTTTTTCTCCACAAACCACTTGAAAACAGGCCCAGGTTCTGACATTAATCACCCTCCCCTTGGTCCCCTCCCATCAAGGGAGGGGGAGTTTACTGGGGATTTATGAAAGAACGAAAAACGCGGGAAATCCGCATTAAAAATTTAAGGATCGGCGGAAAGAATCCAATTGCCGTCCAGTCAATGGCGGCGACCAAGACAACCGATATCCCGGCGACGCTTCGTCAGGTGCGGATTTTGGAAGCGGCGGGGGCCGACCTGATCCGTATCGCCATCGACAATATGAAGGATCTCGAAGCGTTGGCGGAGATCAGCAAGCAGACCGACAAACCGCTCTCGGTCGACCTGCAGGAGAACTGGAAATTGGCGGAGGCGGTGGCTCCCTACATCCACAAGATCCGTTACAATCCGGGACACCTCCACCATATTGAACGGGACAAGACGGTCGAACAAAAAGTCGCCTGGTTGATCGGCATCGCCAAGAAACATGACCTCGCGATTCGGGTTGGTGTGAACTGTGGTTCTGTGGCGCCGGACTTTTTAGAAAAATACCCGACGGAAGAAGAAGCGATGATCCAATCGGCCGCCTACCACTGCAAACTTTTGGATGACTTGGGCTTCGCAAACTACTGTGTCTCTCTCAAAGATTCTGACCCGAAGAAGGTGATCGATATAAACAAACAGTTCGCTGCGCTTCGACCGGACGTGCCGTTGCACCTTGGAGTTACCGAGGCGGGTCTCCCGCCGGAAGGGGTTATCAAGACACGGGTTGCCTTTGAACAGTTGATCAGCCAGGGGATCGGCGACACGATTCGTGTTTCACTGACCGTTCCTTTTGATAACAAAGGGGATGAGATCACAGTCGGTCGTCAGATTTTGGATGACATCGAGCATGGTCGATTCCGATCGGTCCCCGATTTTGGGGATAAAAAACTAAATATTATTTCCTGTCCTTCTTGTTCGCGTGTTGAAAATGAAAAATTTGTGGACTTAGCCATCAAGGTGAGGGAGATGACCCAGTATGCGAAGGAACATCGCCTGACAATCGCCATCATGGGGTGTCGTGTGAACGGGCCAGGGGAGACCGACGACGCTGACTTGGGCCTCTGGTGCGCCCCGACGGTCGTCAATCTGAAGAAGAAAGATGAACTGATCGGGACTTATTCTTACGAAGAGATCATCCCCCGTTTGAAGCAGGAAGTTGACCGGCTGATTGCCGCGAAGAACTAAGATGCCGAAGGCACTCATCCCTTTTTTTACTGCGGGTGATCCAAGTCTTAAAATCACAGAAAAACTAGTTTTGATGGCGGAAAAAGCGGGCGCCGATCTGGTCGAATTGGGAATCCCTTTCTCTGACCCGATGGCGGATGGTCCAGTCATTCAATCCGCTTCCGAACGGGCCCTTAAAAAAGGGGTTACGCTGGAAAAAGTTTTGGGGCTTGTCCGTTCGATTCGAAAGAAGAGCGATATCCCCCTTTTACTGATGGGGTACTACAACCCGATCTATTCTTTCGGTCTCAAACGGTACGCGCGAGAGGCCAAAAGGGCAGGTGTTGATGCAACACTGGTGGTTGACCTTCCACCGGAAGAGTCAACGGAACTGGATCGGGAGTTAAAAAAGGTGGGGATAAGCCTAATTTATCTTTTGACCCCGACGAGTGATGCCGAACGGATCCGAAAAGTTTGCCGGAAGGCGCGCCGGTTTATCTATTTTGTCTCGGTGACTGGAATTACCGGCTCCGCACTCAAAGATGAAAAGCTCCTTCAGCAAAAGATCCGGCAGATCCGGCGCCAGACGAAACTTCCTGTCGTGATCGGTTTCGGGATCTCCAAGCCGGAACAGGCGAAAAGAATGGCCCGCCTTGCAGACGGAGTCGTGGTTGGGAGTGCGCTCGTGAGTCTCATCCACCGGACTCATGGTTCTGTGGCCGCAGCCCAAAAAATGGTGGCGAATTTTCGCAAGGCTGTGTAGATTACCTCCTCCATGAACTACGACCCGAAGTCCATCGAGGCCAAGTGGCAGTCATTTTGGGATAAGAATCGTTCCTTCAAGGCTGTCGAAGACCCATCCAAGAAAAAATACTATTGTCTCGAGATGTTCCCGTACCCCTCCGGCCGGATCCATATGGGACATGTTCGGAATTATGCGATCGGCGACGCGATCGCCCGTTTCAAAAAGATGCAGGGGTTTAACGTCCTTCACCCGATGGGGTGGGATGCCTTTGGGATGCCGGCGGAGAATGCGGCGATCGAAAACAAAACCCACCCCAAAAAATGGACCGATACCAACATTACGTACATGCGGGAGCAGTTAAAGAAGATGGGGCTTTCCTACGA
>JAUSKE010000197.1 GCA_030649435.1 Deltaproteobacteria bacterium | reverse complement strand
TCATAGGTTCATCTGTACAAAAGGTAAAAGGTTCCGTCAAACAAAATGATCTGAGCGTCAAGGGATCAGCGAACAGCCTCCACCACTGTCATCGTCACTGCTCTCACCACCACCACTCCCCCCTGATGTTGTCGAGGACTTCTTGGTCGTTATAATATTAGTTGTCGTCACGCTCCCCCCTTTGATGACATCCCCGCCCTTAGAACAGGAGAAAGAACCTTCCACCTTCTGACTATCAAAACCACCTATCGGCGGGTCGCAGGGTTCAATGCTGGATCCTCCGGTAAAGGTGCTGCTGATCCTTTCAATCTCGATAGAATAGCTCCTGCCCGGGACAATGCCACGAAGAGTATAGGCCCCCTGTTTGGCATTACAAGAAGCGGCACTCCCGGTATAAAAAGCCCCTGAAACAAAGCTGACCGATTCATTCAACCCATTCGCCACATTTCTGGCGATCACATTGACCCCTTGAAACTCAGTGGTTCCGTCCGATTCATAAACAACCCCCTGAATCGTACAAAAGGAATCAGGGAAAGAACTCGATGGGTACAATAGTGCGAGAGAAACGATGTCATCTTCGTGAGGGCTCAACTGCTGCTGACCGTCGATATAAAGAGGGAGCATCGTTGGGATCGCGGCAGCTTCTGTGGCGTCGCCTGCCAAAAGCTTGTTGGCCGAGGCAAGGTTGACTTGGACATGATCAAGCCCCAAAAAATGACCAAGCTCATGAAAGATCGCTCCTTTGAACGCCTCCACCGCTACCTCCGGGGTTTGACAAGAGTCTTTGGCAGCCGCTCCGGTCGGGCAATCAACAAATTTCCCATTCAAAACGGCTTGTGATTCGCTGATATAAAGAACGCCGCCAACTCTTTGCACAAGACGGGGACCGGCAAAACCTAAGACATCATTGCTGGCCCCCTGCCCCTGAATCAGATCGGTGATGGAACCATCCCCATCAAAAATAATCGGGCTCTGTCCACTCCGGGCTGACCCGGTCACAAAAGGAGACGATTCATCTGGACAATTCTCTCCTGGAGGGCAATAGGAAAAATGATTTTTCACATTCGTCTGATCCACATTGCCAAGCCCCTTCCCTTGAGTCACGTTGAGAGAAGCCACACCGACCCCCGCAAGGGTCATATTCTTCCAATCGTCGAAGAGTTCCGTCACCAGTCCAATCGCCTCTTCATTCGTCAGACGACCTAATTTACCAGCCGCAGAATTCCCATCACTCGTCTCCGGATTAAAAGTCACATTGCCAGATTGAAACATCACCGGGGCCCCCGTTGTTTCGTTATCGACAAGGATCGGACCGGCCGGCCAGGCTGGAGAGATCCGGAATACGAAGGCCACTAGAAATAAACCGAGTGTTGTTGTTTTTCTGATCATCTCGGGGACACCACCTTCTTGACCGTTGCCACAAATTCATCAAACCCGATCGGCTCATCAGGGTTTGCCGATTTTAAAGCCTTGAGAACGGATGAAGAACTCTTCTTCAAGAGGATGCGGTTGCCAAAGTTATTGGAGACAACCTTCTGGCCACTCGCCAACGTATGGATCTCAAACCGTCCCTGGCCAAAACCGACGGGCGAGGTAAAACCTAACCGACTGTCCTTATAAAGGAAGAGAACCTCTTCAGTCCCAGGTTCAAAAGAATAAGCCGCCAGAGGGGTCGGCTGGCGTGAAATCAACAAGCCATCCTCTGAAAGGACCGTCTTTTTCGAAAACCCATACAATCTGATTGTTTCATACGAACGGAGGTCTCCTTTGATTTTGTCCAAGACCTCGTAAGTGACACTGGTGGTGGCCATCTGATTCGAATCATATTCCTCAGCGACCGAATCACAGCGACCGACAAAAATTCTTTCGGCCCGCTGGCTCAGTTGCTCCAAATTGAGGGGAAGAACCATGGTCGCCAAAACAACCGATGGGGATAAAAAGGAGATCAGAAAGAAAAGAGAAAACCGTCTTATCAAGGATGAGCCCATAGCCTTTTATTATACCTGTCTAAGGGAAGACTGCCAAACTTAAAAGCGGTCGATTTTCCTTGAAAATAAACAGGGCAAAGGTAAGATGCCGCCGTGCCTAGACCCTTGAAAAAGTTTATCTTTTTACCGCTCCTGCTTTCACTGGCGGCCCTCTCCACGCCGCGAGTCCAGACAGAATCACTCTTTCCTGCTTCGGAACTCAAGATTTTCGATCGAGCGATGCACTTTGTCAAAACAAATTACGTGAACCCCAAGGATGTTGATCCAAAAAAGATGCTCCAAGGCTCACTGCGAGAGCTGACAAAAGCGATCCGCCCTTTTGTCTTCCAGCTCTCTGACAAAAAGCTCCATCTTTCGATCGGCTCAGAAACCAAGGATCTTTCTCTCCCTAAAGAACTAAGTCTGGAGACTGTCTCTTCACTTCTTTCACAATCAGTCAGTTTTCTTGCCAATCACAAACCCCCAATAGATAACAAGGAGTGGGAACATCTCGCCATTCAGGGGGCGATGGACACCCTCGACCCCCATTCGAATTTCCTCCCGCCCAAAGTGTTCAACGAATTTAGAATTGGGACCAAGGGGAATTTTGGCGGTTTGGGGATTGTCGTTGGCATTCGGGGGGATGGCGAACTGACCGTCATTGCCCCGCTAGAAGGAACGCCCGCCTGGAAGATCGGCATCAAACCGAAGGATAAAATTATTCAAATCGGCGATGAGTCGACAGTCAACATGCCTCTTTCCGAGGCGGTCGAAAAGCTGAGGGGAAAAATTGGAACGCCTGTTTCCCTCACCATCCATCGCGAAGGGGTCTCTGAAAACCTGACCTTCAGACTCACGCGAGCCCTTATCAAAATTCAAAGCGTGAATGCCAGCTTGATCGACAAAGAACACCGCATTGGTCTCCTCAAGATAAAGAATTTTCAGGAAGAAACTCTGTCGGAGTTAGAACGACACCTCTCCCTTTTGAAGCAACAGGCGGGTGGCTTGAAAGGGCTCGTTTTGGATCTTAGAAACAACCCGGGGGGCCTCCTCGATCAGGCCGTTTCGATTGCCGATCGTTTCTTAGCCAAGGGGTCGATCGTGATCACGGTGGGTGGTGGTCAAAATGAAGAGGGACAAGAGTACGCGAAACCGGGAAATCCCGAAGAAGATCTCCCAATTGTGATTCTTGTCAACGAGGGGTCTGCCTCGGCATCCGAGATTATCGCCGGTGCCCTGAAAAATCTCGATCGGGCCACCGTTCTGGGAAATCCGACTTTCGGCAAGGGGAGCGTTCAGACCATTTATGATTTGCGGGACGGGTCGGCACTCAAGTTGACGATTGCCAAGTATCTCACGCCGGGACATATCCCCGTTCAATCGATTGGAATTACGCCGGATATTATTCTCGATGCAGCCACTGTCTCCGAAAATCGAACCGACATCATCGAAAATGAAATCAAACGGGAAAAAGATTTAAACAGCCGTGAGGAAGAGACACCAGCGCTCTTTGTTCATCCGGTCATGCGCATCCGGTATCTGGACAAAGAAAAGAAAAAGGAAGAGGGTGAAGAAGATGAAGGGGTCGGTCAAGTAAACCTTCAAGATGACCTTCCTGTTGAAATCGCCAAACAGATCCTGATGGCGAGTTCCAGCCTCTCTCGTCAGGATCAAATCAAGAATTCGCTCTCCATTTTGAATACGATCAAAGAGCGGGAAGAGAAAAAAATTTCTGAGGCACTAGAAAAGGCTGGGCTCGACTGGTCGGTCACCGCTTCAAAGGAAAAACCATCTTCTGAAGTTTATCTGGAGCTTCTTGATGAAAAGGGGGCGAATGAAAAAGAATTAACCCCTGGGAAAGAATCTAAAATCAGGGTCACCGTTGAAAACAAGGGGCGTGGCCCCTTTAACCAGCTCATGGCCGTGATGCACAGCGAAGACCCATTTTTTAAAAATCATGAGTTCGTCTTTGGTAAGATCAACCCTAAAGAAAAAAAGAGTTGGTCCATTGATCTCAAAGTTCCCGACCTGCTCGTCCCTCGTGAAGTCCCAGTCCAGATTTCCTTTTTTGAAGCGAGGAATAATCCCCCTAAAGAATTTAAAACAACACTCAAGGTCGCACCCGTTCAACCACCCCTCTACAGCTTCTCCACTCATTTTTTTGAAGATGGTCATTATTCTTCACAGGGCAATGGGGACCACAAAATACAAAAGGGGGAGAGAATCTCTCTCGTGGTGACCGTTAAAAATAGGGGGAATGGAAGTTCCGAAAAGCCTCTCATTAATCTCAAGAATCCCAAAGGGGAAGGATTCTTCATTGAAAAAGGGCGGGTCAAACTTTCTCCTCTTCTGCCCGGCCAGGAACAAAAAGCCATACTTCAGTTTCATCTGGAACCCCAGAGTGCTTCGTCGGTCTATGATCTAGAACTCGAAATTATCGATGGCAAAACCGGACAAGGCTTTAGCAAAAAACTGCGTCTGGATCTTGAGGCCCCTCTGGAGGCCACCAATGAAAGCCGTTTCACTATCGCCCCTTCAATTGCCTTAGAGAACATGCCGCTACAGACCACTAGCTCTACGGTAGAGCTCGCCGGAACGGTGACTGATGATGAACTGGCAAAGTCCCTCCTGATTTTCGTTGGGGATGACAAAGTTTATTACAAGGAAAATACGACCTCTTCACCCGGTTTTCACTTCAATACAAAAGTGAACCTCAAGAAAGGAATAAACACCATCACCCTTTCGGCAGAAGATGACAAAGAGTTGAGCTCCCGCCGCCAGTGGATTCTCTGGAAGAAATGAAGACCTTCAAAAATGGGATCGTCACCCTGGGCGTTTTTGATGGCGTTCATCGTGGCCATCAAAAAATTCTAAAAAATGTTTTGAAAAAAGCGCGGGCGGCCGATACTCACAGCATCGTCTACACCTTCGACCCCCATCCAGCCCGTGTCTTGGCTCCAACGGCTCCCTTGCTGCTCATCAACACGCTGACCCAGCGTTTGGAGCTCATTAAAAGTTGCGGTCTCGATCTTGTGATTGTCGAGCCATTCACGCGGGAATTCGCCCGGCTTTCGGCAACCGATTTTTTCGAGAAGGTCCTGATAAAACGGCTTTCCGCACGTGAAATCATAGTCGGTTATGATTTTACCTTCGGCTCCAAAAGAGAAGGGACCGTTGAAAAGCTGGAGACTCTTGGCAAAAAACATAAAATCCCTGTCACCATCATCCCCGCCATAAGGAGTAACAACGGTGATACCGTCTTTGACAAAGGACTCTTGATTTCGAGCACACAGATTCGAAACTTCGTCGCCTGCGGCCGTGTGCGTGAAGCGGCAAAACTCCTCGGCCGAAATCATTTCATCGATGGGATTGTCATTCATGGTCGCGGGTTGGGACAAAAGTTAGGGATAGAGACGGCGAACCTCAAGAGTGAGAACGAGCTCATTCCGGCCGTTGGGGTTTACAGCAGCACGACGACCCTCGGAAAAAAGAAAATCCAAAGTGTGACCAATATCGGCAAAAACCCAACATTCGGTGGGAAAACCATTTCTATAGAAACTCACCTCTTGGGCTTTAAAGGGGATCTCTACGGTAAAAAACTACGGGTTGAGTTTATCAACAGGATCCGTGATGAAATGAGATTTGAAAACGCCCAGGCGTTAAAACGACAAATTAGGAACGACATCAAAATAGCCAAGAAGGAATTTAAGCGGTGAAGAAACCACTGTTATTGGGGGTCGTCGGTTTTCCCCTGAGCCATTCTCAGTCTCCTGACCTACACAACCGGTGGCTCCGAACCGTTCACCTTTCAGGGGTCTACCTTCCTTTTGAGGTTTCTCCCTCGAAGTTAAAGCGATTTTTCAGGATGGCCCAAAAAGTCCGTCTGGATGGTTTTAATGTGACGGTTCCCCACAAGGAAAAAATTATTCCGTTACTCGACATTGTTTCCAAAGCAGCTAAAACCATCGGTGCCGTTAATACGGTTGTTCGAAAAAGGGCTCGATGGTATGGCGACAACAGTGATTGGCAAGGCTATCTCTTCTCCTACAAGGCTCGCTTCAAAAAAAAGCCGCTCAAAGGAAAACGAATTGTCCTTCTGGGGGCTGGTGGGGCCGCGAGGGCAATCGTTTATGCCCTCTGTCATGAAAAAGTTTCGGAAATCATCATTGCCAATCGGAATGCAGGCCGTGCCGAAAAACTGGTCCGCCACTTTAACCGTCACTTTCCCCATATTCCCAAGAGGGCCCTGCCGCTCAACTCCAAAAAGTTGGGTGAATTTTTAGCTAAAACTGATCTCTTAATTAATGCAACGACCGTCGGTCTTGGCAATTCCCGTTTTAGTAAATCCCCCATTCGCTCTCTTCGCCACAAGGCGATTGTCTCCGACATCGTCTACAATCCACCGCTCTCTCCCCTTCTCAAAGAGGCCAAAAAATCAGGGCACCCTATTCTTCCAGGAGTCGGGATGTTTCTTCACCAAGCGGCCTTATCGTTCGAATTATGGACTGGGAAAAAACCGAGGGGACCGAGGGGTATGACCCTTTCTTGACGTCTTGCCTCATTTTTGTTACACCCCGACGCAATGAAGAAAAGAAATCGACAATCAGGATTTTCACTCATCGAGCTGATGGTGGTCGTCGCCCTCCTCTCTGTTGCGGCAGCGATTATCGTCCCCCGCTTCCTGGTGCACAAGGCAGGTAGCCAGGAAGAACTTCCATCAACCAGACCGGCAAACTGAAATCCCTGAAAGATGTGTCAAAAAAACCTCAAGGGGGGTGCGATTTCCGTCGTTTTTGCCCCT